>NZ_JBCOAB010000002.1:154673-206918 GCF_040227035.1 Clostridium sp. RTP31139st1_H3_RTP31139_211217 | reverse complement strand
TAGGCTTATAGAGTCTGGGATTTATTTTTTTTTTGCAAAAGGGGCCTCGCACTAATTATTTAGTGCGACAGCCCCTTATTACTTCATTTTATTTAATGATTTTTTCATATTATCTACTGCACTTTTAAATTTATCTTTTGCTTCATCGCCTAACTCTTCTACTTCATTAATTACATTGCTAATTTCATCAGCAATTTCTTGAGATAATCTTCCTTGCTTGATTTTTTTATTAATTTTATTAATTTTGTTTTCTAATTTTTCAAAAGCCATAATTAATAACCTCCACTGTATATAAACTATATAATTAATCCTAAAATTATTTTATCCAAATTATTTATTTACATACATTAAAAGTATTTCTAACTATACTTATAGATATTTTCTTATATTTATCTCTTTTGTTCCTCTTTAATCCAAGTAATAATATACTTATAATGCTTTGGTACCTCTTCAATTTTAGGATCTATTACTTTAAATCCACCATTTATTCCAAGTTCTTTACAAGTTAAATCAAAGTGACACATTGCAATTCCTAAATCTATTTTGTTAATATCATATCCTTCTTTAGCTTCCTCTTTATCATTAGAAATAAAAAAATGAAAATCATCTCCATGCTTTACTATTCTCCAAGGTTGTTTATTTAAAGCTGATGGGGCCAATCTTACATTTTCTAATGCATCTTTGAATCCATCTAAAGTAGCATGTTCAGTTAAGGGGCATGAAAAATCTCTAAAAAAGAAAATTTTATTCCATGGCTTTCTATAATCACAATTTGAAAATCTTCTCATTGTTTTTTCTACAAAGCTTTTATTTTCACTTTCATATCCGATTGGTGATATTATAGGTAAAATTTCTCCTGATTCAACTTCCATTGCCTTAGTAAATTGTCCTTTTTTAAAAGTGCCTCCAATCCAACAAGTACCTAACCCCAAAGCTGTTGCATATAAGACTAAAGATTCCATTTCATATCCTAATTCTTCTAATGCAAATTCCCCTTCCTTTATCTTTGCTGCAATGAATTTTGTTGCACCTTTTATTATTCCATATGTTCCAAGTTTAGCTCCATTAATATGTTCTTTAGAATCAAGTATTTTAAATACTACCTTTTCATCAAAAGGTCCACTTAGGGATTTAATATATTCATTAAGTTTATTTAATATTTCATCTGGTATCTTTTCAGTATTATATGTTCTAACTGATTTTCTTTTAGTTATTATTTTATTTATATCCTCATTAAATATAAACTTGTTACTCATACCGTCTACCCCCTTTCAAATCATTTATAACAAAAACTTTTACATATTTAATATTAATCTTTATTAATATTTTTATTCATTTACTTTCCATATTATTAAAAATACCACCATTTTTAATTTATAATTGGTGGTATTTCCTTAAATATTTATCTAAAATTAAATTTATCAAATTATAATTAACTAAAATATGCTTATTTATTTTTCTCAAATTGAATTATCATCAACTTATATATTATAATCTTTCTTATTATATATTATATAAGTTCCAGCAAGTGATATTATCATTATACCTAATCCTATAATAATATACTTTTCTTCAAATCCATTTTTTATTACATTTGATGGAGCAGCATAATCAAACGGAGATAAATATATGAATCCACTTAATCTATCTTGAAGCTTTGAAAATATTCCTAATATATAACTTGCAAAAAATATTCCTAATGCTATTGATGTAGCTTTCTTTGCAGACTTTACAAAAACTGATATTAAAAAACCTATTGTCATAAATACATATGAAATTAAAGCCATTCCTAAATAAATCTTATTTATATCTGTAATCACTGATACAAATTTTACATCATCCGGTTTAACGATTATAGTTGAAATTATAGTTATAATAAAAACTATAATTATAAATATAAAAAGTATAAATGCATTAGCTAAAATCTTTGCTGTAACTATTCTACTTCTTGTAACAGGTTTAGAATATAAAAATTCAATAGTACCTTCACTTTCCTCCTTAGCTAAAGATGATACTCCAAGTATTGCCGCATATATTCCACCTGCCATTACTATATATTGAAGAACATAAGCAGAAAAATCAGAAATATTACTAAAATCAGTGGCTCCACTTATATTAAAAGCTTCTAAAAATGCCTCTGGAAGTGATTCTAATTTTGATCCTACTAACTCTTGCATTCCCATCTCCTTCATACTTGGAAAGAATAACATAAACATTACAATTAAAACACTACACACTAAAGCCCAAATGATATTCCCCTTCAATAACCTTTTAAATTCAAAATTAAAAATATTCATATTATCTTACTCCCTTGCTTTCATAATAATTCATAAATGTATCTTCAAGTGTTTGTTCACTAATTAATAATTTACTTATTTTATATGCTGAAAGCTTCTTAATCAAACTATCTACATCATTACTATAATTAAAAACAAATTCATTCTTTTCTTTAGAAATAACTTGTCCTCCTATTTCTTTTATTATCTCTTTATTTATTTCTTTGCAGCTTAAAACTATCTTTAAAGCTGCTTTTTTAGCTAACTTTTCTAAAACTACAGTGTCAATAATTTTACCCTCTTTAATTACCGCTACTCTATCACAAAAATTTTCCACTTCCACTAGGTTATGAGATGAAAAAAATACTGTAGTTCCTTCTTTATTTGCCTTTTTTAATAATTCAAATAACCTTTTTTGAATTAATGGGTCTAATCCATTCGTAGGTTCATCTAATATTAATAACCTTGGTTTGTGAATTAACGCCTGTACTATTGCAACCTTTTTCTTATTTCCTAAAGAAAGCTCTGACATTCTTTTCTCAACATCTACTTCTAACAATTCATAAAGTTTATCAACATCTTCTTGATTAATTCCATCATAAAAACTACATGAATATTTAATTATATCTTTGACCTTTATTTCATCATAAAATTTAACTTCACTAGGTACATATCCTATTTGCTTTTTAATATCTTTACTTTGCTTTACTATATCCATCCCTAATATTTTTCCACTTCCCCCTGTTGGAAAAATAAAATTTAATAATGTTCTTATTGTAGTAGATTTCCCAGCGCCATTTGGCCCTACAAATCCAAATATTTCGCCTTCTTTTATTTTCAGATTTATATCTATTATCCCTCTATTTTTCCCGTAGGACTTTGATAAATTACTTGTTTCAATAATATACATTTACTAATTCCCCCTTAAATTTTTATAAAAAATTGAGAAGATTTATTTAATATAACCTTCTCAATGTTCTTATTATCTTTTAAATACAAAAGCCTTTATTACTCCAAAAAATTCTCTAACATAAAACACTACAGCCGATACTTTATGAGATGGAGCCGGATATCCTAAAGTATTAATCCCAACTTCTTTGGCTAAAAATTTTGCTCTAAACATATGAAAATTATTAGATATTACAGTAACAGTAGGATCTTTTACTTCACTTTCCTCATCTAATATTTTCTTTGTATATAAAAAATTTTCATATGTATCAGTTGATTTATCTTCCATTATAATTTGACTTGAATCTACTCCATTATCAACAAGGAAATTCCTCATTGCACTAGCTTCACTAATCTTTTCCCCTTCACCTTGCCCTCCAGATACAATTATCTTTACATCAGGATATAATTCATGAAAATCTAATGCTGTTTCTAGCCTATATAATAATGATGTACTAATTTTTGTTCCCCTCAGTCCTGCTCCTAATACCATTAAATAATCTGGCTTTTCCTTATCAACATGATGACCATTATATATTATAAGACCTTCTACACTTATAAATAAAACTAATCCTATTGTAAATAATATAGTAACTATATTTCTTATTATTTTAGGAATCTTGCCCCAAATA
This sequence comes from Clostridium sp. RTP31139st1_H3_RTP31139_211217, assembly GCF_040227035.1. Lineage (NCBI taxonomy): Bacteria > Bacillati > Bacillota > Clostridia > Eubacteriales > Clostridiaceae > Clostridium > Clostridium sp. RTP31139st1_H3_RTP31139_211217. Next base: position 203,062 of record NZ_JBCOAB010000002.1, on the reverse strand, counting down.
TTTATTTGGAACTTTAATTCTATAAAACTATAAATAATTAAAACTATTCCTAGCATACAAAACATACTAGAAAATGCTATAAATCCAAACATTAATTTTAAAACTAAATAATACAAAACTAATATTATACCTATTATCATAAAAGCCTTGTATATTAAATTACTTTTTCCAACTAAGCTTTTTTTCATTTTCATTACCTTCCATTTCATTCCTCTCTAGTTATATTATAAAGTATCTTTATAACATAATTAAATAGTTTTTAATTAAATAAAATTGCATATATCATATATTTATATTATTAGTTTTCCTTTTTATTAATAAAGTAATATAATAAAAATATATAAATAGTAACAAGGAGATAAAAAATATGAACTTAAGTAGAAATGACCACTGTTGGTGTGGTAGTAATAAAAAGTATAAAAACTGTCATTTGGCTTTTGATGAAAAAGTCCACTCTTATAAATTAAAAGGTCATGTAGTACCACCTAGAAATATTATTAAAACACCTGAACAAATAGAAAAAATTAAAGAAAGTGCTGCAATTAATACTGCAGTTTTAGATTTAGTGAGCAGTAAAATCAAAGCAGGAATGTCAACTGAAGAAATTAATACTATTGTTCATGATTACACAGTATCACAAGGTGCTATACCTGCTCCATTAAACTTCCAAGGGTATCCTAAAAGTGTTTGTACATCATTAAATGATGAAGTTTGCCATGGTATTCCTAGTGAAGATGTTATTTTAGAAGATGGTGATATAATAAATGTAGATGTTTCTACTATATATAATGGTTATTTTTCAGATGCCTCTAGAATGTTTATGATTGGTCAAGTACATCCTGATTTAGAGAAATTAGTAAGAGTAGCAAAGGAATGCTTAGATAAAGGTTTAGCAGCTGCAAAACCTTGGGGATTTTTAGGTGATATAGCTGAAGCTGTTCAAACTCACGCTGAAGCTAATGGTTACTCTGTAGTTAGAGAATTTGGTGGTCATGGCATAGGTCTTGAATTCCATGAAACACCTTTTGTTTCACATGTAGGTAAAAAAGGAACTGGAATGTTATTAGTTCCTGGTATGGTATTTACCATTGAACCAATGATAAATATGGGAAAACCAGATATATTTATAGATTCTGATGATGGTTGGACTACATTAACTGAAGATGGTTATCCTTCAGCGCAATGGGAGTATACAGTATTAGTAACAGAAACTGGAGTTGAAGTATTAACTCATTAAAATTAAGGTGCATGTATAATTGCACCTTTTTTTTATACCTTAAATACTTATAATATAATAATTCTTTCCCCATTTTTATTAATTTAAATAAATTTCCAAGACTTTTATATCAATTTACTATTTTTTTTATATTTATTTTAACTTATTTTATTATATTACTAAAACTTATTTTTTCTATTTTAATTTCACTAATTCTATTATAAAATTAATACTTGCAAGAAATATTTCAGTGTTTATACATCCTGAAAGGAGACATTCATAATGAATACAGAATTAACTAAAGAAAACTTGAAAAATATTTATGGAACCGTAAGTCCATTTGAATTTAAAGATAAATTATTAAAATTAGCATCTTTAAATAATAATACAATTTTAGATGCTGGTAGAGGAAATCCTAATTGGACTGCTGCTGAACCTAGACAAGCATTTTTTACTTTTGGTCAATTTGCAATATTAGAAACTCAACGTACTTTAAACATTAATTCCTTAGCTGGTATGGTACAAAAAAAAGGTATTGCTAAAAGATTATTAGAATATATTAACACAAATCCTTCACTACCTGGAATTGATTTAATACAAAAAATTTATGATTATGGAATTAATAATCTTGGATTTAATGAAGATGAATGGATTTTTGAATTAGCTGATGGAATTATAGGTGATAATTATCCTGTTCCTGATAGAATGCTCGTAAATATAGAAAAACTTGTAAATAAATATTTACTTAAAGAATTATGTGGTGATATTAAATTTGAAAATAATTTTGATGTTTTTGGAGTTGAAGGTGGAACTGCAGCAATGTGCTATATCTTTGATTCTCTTGAAAAAAATCACCTATTGAATAAAGGTGACAAAATAGCTCTTATGACACCTATTTTTACTCCTTATTTAGAAATACCACATTTACCTCATTACAATTTTGATGTAATAAATATTCATGCTAATGAAGTTGATGAAAATGGTCTTCCTACTTACCAATACAGTGAAGATGATTTAAATAAATTAAAAGATAAAAGTATTAAGGCTGTATTTATAGTGAATCCAAACAATCCTGCATCTATTGCACTAAATGATGATTGTAGAAATACACTAAAGAATATTGTAACTAAATATAATCCTAATTTAATGATTATTACTGATGATGTTTATTGCACATTTGTTAATAACTTCAAATCTGTAATTAGTGATTTACCTTATAATACTATTGGTGTTTATTCATTATCAAAATATTTTGGTGTAACTGGTTGGAGACTTGGTGCAATAATATTAAACGAAAATAATATTTATAATAAACTTATAGGTGAGCTACCTGAAACACACAAAGACACTTTAAGCAAACGTTACTGTCATTTATCTTCAAATCCTGAAGAATTATCATTTATGGATAGATTAGTTGCTGATAGTAGACAAGTTGCTTTAAATCATACTGCAGGTCTTTCAACACCACAACAAGTACAAATGGCATTTTTCTGTGGATTTGCATTAGTTGATTTAGAAAATAATTATAAAAATCTTACTATTGATATCTGTAAAAGACGTAAGGAGTTACTATGTGAAGGCTTAGAACTTAAAGTTTTTAATAACCCTCATTATGCTTCTTATTATACTGAAATAAATATATTAGATTGGGCTAGAATTGAGTATGGAATTAACTTTGCTAAGTTTATTGAAGAAAATTACACACCATTTGACATTCTTTATGATTTAGCTAAAAATTATTCTATTATTTTATTAAATGGAGATGGTTTTGCATCTTCTAGATGGGGTTTAAGAGTTTCTCTAGCTAACTTAAATGATGAAAGTTATCTTGAAATTGGTAAAACTTTAAGATTTATTTTTAATACTTTAAATCAACATTGGGAATCTAGTAAATAAATTTTAAAACTTGACCATCAGAAAAAATTAGTAATCAACTTTTCTGATGGTCAAGTTAAATAAAACACATATGCTAAAATAAGAAAAACTATACTTTCTTATGATTTTAACATATTTAAAATCATGAACTGATTGTATAATTGATTTTTTCTATCACTCTTAACAGGAAAAGATTTTCTCAATGCTATTATTTCCTTTAAATCAATAATCCCATAAATTATTCCCTCAACATTTTCTATACTTTCTATTACCTGACCATTAGGATCAATAATACATGAATCTCCAGAGTAATATAAACCATCTATTTTTCCAACACAATTAACACCAAGTATATAAACTTGATTTTCAATAGCTCTAGCCTTCAACAGTGTTTTCCAGTGTTCACTTCTATTCTGTGGCCAATTAGCACTAACAATTATAATATCTACATCATTTGAAACACATTGAAATATTTCTGGAAATCTTAAGTCATAACAAATAAAAGAAGCAAGCTTAGTGTTATCTATTGTACACTTCACTATTTCTTCTCCTGATAAATAATGCTTATCTTCATTACTAAAAGAAAAAGGATGAATCTTTATATAATCGGATATTATCTCACCTTTATAATTTATTATAGTAAAATGATTTTCTCCACTACTATTTATTTTTTTTACCCATCCAAATCCTACATTTATATTATTATCAATACATATTTTTCTGAAAAAATCTATGGTTTTATTCTCTTTCTCTCCTATTAACTCAACATCAATACCAAATCCTGTCAAAGTCATTTCAGGAAATAAACATAAATTTGCCTCGTTATTTTTTGCTTCTTTAACTTTAGCTATAATTTTCTTTTTATTATATTCTTTATTTTCAAATTCAATATTTATCTGACATAATGCAACCTTCATATTGCTTTTTCCCTTCATTTACAATCACCTCTGCACCACATTGTATGACCACATTTTCCTTTAATAAAAAAGTGCTCTTTCAAGCACCTTTAAATTATTTTACTTATTATTCATCTTTAACCATTTAGTAACTTTATCTATAAAAAGAATTCCATCTAAGTGATCTATTTCATGGCAAAAACACTTTGCCATTTCTCCTCTTCCAGTCAAAATTATTTCTTCTCCATTTTCATTTAATGCCTTTATTGTAACTTTTTTAGGGCGAATTGTATTGCCATATTTATTAGGAATACTTAAGCATCCTTCTACACATTCTTGAATTCCCTTTTCTTCAATAATCTCTGGATTAACTAATTTAATTATGCCAGTTCCCATATCTATTACTACAAGCCTTTTTAATATTCCAATTTGCGGTGCTGCAATTGCTGCTCCATCTTCTGTATTATGCAAAGTATCAAGCATATCATCTAATATCATTCTTATATGATCATCAACTTCTTCGACTTTTTTGCACTTTTTCCTTAAAATCTCATCACCTTCATATCTAAGTTGTCTTAATGCCATTTTATTCACCTCTAATTTATTTCTACACTATATTGTACTCATTGCAAATATAAATATGAAAAAGTGATTAATGCATTTTATTTTTACATTTATTTGTGCAATAATAAAAATATAAATTATAAAAAGGTCGGTGATTTTATGACTGCTGAAATAGATAAGTTAACAAAAATACTAAAAGAAAGTAACAATATAGTCTTCTTTGGTGGGGCTGGAATGTCAACTGAAAGCGGAATTCCTGATTTTAGAAGTTCCAATGGATTATTTAATGAAAAACTTAATGTTACTTTTACTCCTGAACAATTAGTTTCTCATAGTTTTTATATAAGATATCCAGAAGAATTTTTTAACTTTTATAAAGCTAAACTAATATATCCTAATGCAAAGCCTAATGCTGGTCATATCGCATTAGCTAAACTAGAAGAAATGGGTAAATTAAAAGCTATTGTTACTCAAAATATTGATGGACTCCATCAAGCTGCCGGTAACAAAACTGTATTTGAACTTCATGGTTCTGTTTTAAGAAACTACTGCACTAAATGTCATGCTTTTTATGATGAAAAATTCATTTTACAATCTAAGGGAGTACCTACTTGTACTAAATGTGGTGGTAATGTTAAACCTGATGTTGTTCTTTATGAAGAAGGTTTAGATGATAATGTCATTAGGGGTGCAGTTAATGCCATTGCAAATGCTGATACATTAATTATAGGTGGAACTTCTCTTGTTGTTTATCCTGCTGCTGGACTTATTGATTACTTTAGTGGAAAGAATCTTGTTCTTATAAATAAGAGTTCAACTTCTGCTGATAATAAAGCTGATTTAGTAATTCATGATTCTATAGGTAAAGTTTTAAGTGAAGCTATAAATAAAATTTCCTAGGAAATTCATCGTAAATAAAACAATAGAGTCTAAATTTATAGACCCTATTGTTTTATTTATATTATTCTGCAGCTTTTTCTTCATCTCTGCATTTACATTTATTTTGATCTTTTGATTCATCTTTCTTAGACTCATCTTTGCATTTAGATTCGTCTTTCTTTTTTTCTTCTTTCTTAGATTCATCCTTACACTTAGTTTCTTCTTTTTTCTTTTCTTCTTTCTTATTGTCGTCCTTGCACTTCTTGTCTTCTTTTTCCTTCTTCTTCTCTTCTTTTTCTTTCTTCTTGCAAGGGTTTGAAGAAGTTTCTTCTATATCATCTTGAGAAGTTTTTTTGCACTTTTCATCTGAAGATTTTTCTTCTGAAGGTTCAGATGTTTCCTTAGATTTAGTTTGTTCCTTTTCTTCTGCAGGTGCTTCTACTGTAGTCTTACTATCACTTGAATTATTAGTTATAGTTTGAGCATAAGTAACACCTTCTACCATCATTAATGCAGAACAAATCAATAATGATATAACTTTTTTCTTCATACTTTTTTCCTCCAATATTATCTTTAGTTTATTATAATTACTCCTAAGTATTTCAAGCTTAGTATTACCATATTGAAAGAAAAATATGATTGTCCATATCAAATGTGGCCAAACTAATTATGATGTAAATAAACCCTTTTTAACCACTAATTTCTGAAATTTATACAAAATTGAGAAAATATTATTATCATAAACTAATACTTCTAGATTAGTTCCTGAAACCATTGGCGATATCTCAATTTCAAATTCACCATTCTTTTTTGCTTGAGTTGTTCCTACTGTCCCATTTTCAGATACAACAATTACATTACTACTTGGAATAGTTTTACCTTTAATATTATTGCTAGAAGTTGTAACTTTCTCTACTTCTAAGTTTACATAATCCTCATATTCAGAAATAACTTGAGTTGCCATCATTGCATGTCCAACTTTATTGGGATAGATTTTAAATTCATTATTTACAACATGAAAATTTAATTTTTCATCACTATTTAAAATGTTATAGCAATCAATGACTTTATAATCATATATGCTATAATTTTTTGTAATTACTTCATTAATAGCACTTATTTTTTCATTAAAGTAATCATATATATCTCCTTTTTTATTAATAGGATTATACACAGTATTTATATAAATATCTGCATCAGGAGATAACTTTTTTATTTGTTTAATTATATTAGTAAAATCTTTTTCAAAAACTTCTATTTCATTTATAACTTCTAAATTTTTTTCATCACTATTCAAGTATTCACTTACAATAGCCTCAAACATTTCTTCATCATATTCTTCTAGAGATTCGCTATCAATATTACTATATAAATTGTTCATAATTACATTTAATATATTATTTCCCCCTATAGATATAGTAATTAAATTAGCATCTTTTATTTCCTCTTTATTTAATTTTATTATGTCAAGTAATTCAGCTGATGTTATTCCTTCCATACTTAAATTACTATAAGCTAGATCTGAATTTAAAGCTTTTAAAAAATCTTTTATTAATGATACATAAGATACATCATAATAATCTTTACTTTCAGATGCAACCTCATCACCGAGAGCAACATATTTATTTATTCTCTTACTTGCATCTCTTCCATTTGCTTGAATTGAAATGGGTATAATTAAAAGTATTATTCCTATTGTTACTATAGCTATTATATTTAATTTGCTTATCTTTTTCACAATAACCCCTCCCTAAAAAAAACTCATATATTTATTATATAGCTTTTTCTCTAAAACTATAGCCTTTTTAGGTATTTTTTTCCATTAAATTTTCTTCATTTTCTTCTCTATTTTTCAATAATATAAAAAAATTCTACAATTCCCCTAAGAAAACATTTATACAGTTTTAATAAAAAAGGTTATATTAGCTAATAAAAACATAAACTAATATAACCATGGTTTTACATATATTTTTCTAAAGTTTCGGCTCTTAAATAAGATTTTTTAATTATTTCTTTTGGATATCCAATATAATCTAATAATTTAATAGCATTACGAGTTTTAGATACTCCTCTTTTTAACTTATAATCAAAGTTTAATCCCTTACTATCAACTTTTTCACTAAAATAGAAGAATTCATAATTATCCTTAAGTATGTCTGTAAGTTCCCTATCATGAGTTGCTACTATAGATATACTATCTTTACTATTTATATATTTAAGAATTTCAGCTGACGATGAAATTCTTTCAATAGGATTTGTTCCTCTAAATATTTCATCAATAGGACAAAATACTGGTAATTCCAAATCCAATGCTTTTATAATTCTAAGTAATGCTTCTGCTTCTGCCATATAAAAACTCTTTCCTAAAGTAACATCATCACTTGGACTAATAGATGATACTATGTTAAAGAAGCAAGCTTCATATTTTTTAGTTAAAGTGAAATTAAAAGTTTGAGCAAAAATCATATTTAATCCTATCATTCTTAAGAAAGTAGATTTACCTGACATATTAGTCCCAGTTAAAACTATTCCCCTCTTTTCAAATTTAATAGAATTAGCTACAGCATTTTTTACAAGTGGATGTATTCCATCAACTATATTGATATTTACTTCATCATTGAATACTGGCTTAGTATATTTACCTTTTATCTCTTCTTTATAAGAAGCAATTGATATATAACTTTCTATTTCTCCTACTAAATAATATAAATCTATAATTTCTTCTCTCTTTTCACCTAAAAGGCTTGCTACTCTGTAAAAAGAAGTTTCTTCTAATAAAAATGGTATAGTTAATACCTCAAAAACTCCTCCTCCAACGTTTGCCAAATGAATAGTTCTTGTAGCACTATCAATTGCCTTTAATTCCTTTAACAACTTTGATATTTCATCAGTATAATTTTTTATTTTAGGATTATTTATCTTTTGAATTTTTTTTGCAGAAATTATTATATTTCTTAAGTATAATAATCCTTGTGATTTAACATTCTTTCTTTCCTTATCATTAATAAAGACATTTACCCATAATAAACAAAAAGTAACAAGTAACCAGTATGGTTCCTTAAATAATATTGATAAAATAATAGTTCCAAGCATTAATACTCTTCCAAAAAAGATATATAAATAATATTTAGTTTTATTTTCCTCAAGAGGCTCCATTATCATATCTAAAAAAGTATTTTTTCTATCATAACCAAGCTTAAAATAAATCATCTGAAGCTTAGTTCTTAAATCACTATCACTTCTTAATTCTTCAATAAACTTATCTCTTTCATCTAACTTCTTTTTATCATGAAGTGGATTTCTAAGCATTTTATATAATATAGCTTCTCCAGCACTACTATATGTTCTATCAACCTTTTCAAATACTTCATCCATATTAAAGTCATCCCATGTTTGATCATCTAAAGTATATCCATCATGCTCTTCCATATCAAAATAGGTTCTTATATATTTAAAATTTCTTTTCTTTTTTCTTTCCTCTCCAAAATCATTTTTCATCATATCATACAAACCTAATATTGAATCCATTAACCCCATATTGCACCTCTTTTGCTTCTTATAGTTTGAAATAAATTTTAAGATTCCATTATATTATTATAAATTTATTTTAATTATACACTATAATCATATTTTATAATATAATTAATGGCATTGTACTTTTCATAATATATAAAAACGCCTCTAAAGCTTTATACTTTAAAGACGTTATATTGTTACTCTTTCGAAAATTTATATATGTAAAACATATTAACAAAGAATATAAATGTATTAATAATTCCTACCGGATAGGCTTTTACAATAAATCCATAAATTGCAAACAGCACACATCCAATTGAATTAATTATTCTAAGTTTTAATATATCAGTCATTAATAAAGATATTGCAATCATTATTGATGCTGCATATCCAACCCATTCAATTAATGGTATTCCAAACATAAAAATCACCTTCTTTTGTTAAAATATTTTTATTTTATACTAAGTTCATAAACAATGAATATATATTCAATTAAATTTCTCTTAATATTCTCTTAACACAATTACAAAATCTATCATTTAAGTATATAATATATTTGATATTCGTTATATATTAATATACGAAATATATTATTCGAAAGGAGTTATTATTCTATCATGAAAATAAACTACAAAAATATATTTAAATATTTACTGGTTATTTTATATCCATTAATGATATCTGTTTTGTTAGAATATAATATTTGTCAAAATTTCACTGAAACAATGACATTCTTAATAACAAAGCCAAATATCTTATTATTTAATATATTAATATCTGCAATACTATTTATACTAATTTTTCTTATCTTAAATAAAGCCTGGCTCTCAATGACAATTCATGGTGGAATATTTTATATTCTATCTTGCGTAGAATATTTTAAATATAAAACTAGCGGAAGTCACTTAGTTATTAGTGACTTAATAATGACAAAAAATCTAAGTGATGTTGGAAAATTTGCATCATTAAAAATTACTTATCCTTTAGTGCTTAATTTAGTAATTTTAATACTATATATAGTTTTTACCTATAAAAATAATTTAATTCTAGATTTTTCACTAAAAAAGCGTATTTACATTTGTGCTAGTATAAGTGTAATGTTAACTATAGCATTAACAACTTCCATCTCAGCAAAAGTATTTTCAGCATTTGAAATAGAAACTAATGTTGCTACTAATATATTAGAAAGTAACGAACAGTTTAGTGATATAGGATTTTTGCCGTATTTAGCAAAGACTACCTCTGAAAATTTAATGGATATTGTAAATCCACCTGAGAATTATAGTTATGATTCTATAAACGAATTATTTTCTTCTGAAAATAAAGATTCAGATGATAGTAAAACTACAAATTCAGATAATATAACATCTGATGAAAATAAACCTAATGTTATATTTATTATGTCTGAATCATTTAGTGATTTTAGAGTGTTTGATTCTCTTAATATTGATGAAGATATATACTCTGGATTCGACCAAGTAGGATCTGAAGGATATATAGGTAATTGTATTGTTCCAACCTTTGGAGGATATACAACAAGAACTGAATTTGAATTATTAACTGGTCTCCCAACCTATGCAATTAATACACCATCTGTTCCACAAAACTTACTAAAAAAGCAAGAAATAATCGATACAATACCTAAATACTTTAAAAATTTAGGATATTCTACTACTTATATTCATCCTTTTAGTAAAAGTTTTTATGATAGAGAAACTCTTTACTCTCAATATAGCTTTGATAACTTATACTTTGATGATAATATGACAGTAGAAACTACTAAATTTAGAAGGTATATTTCAGATGAAAGTGTATTTAATCAAATAAAATCAGTACTAGAATCAAGTGATAATCCAAGTTATATTTTTGCTACTACAATGCAAAATCATCAGCCTTACTACGAAGAAACTGCTGAAGGCGCTGATCAATTATCATACTATTTAGCCGGTATAAAAGAAACAAGTGATACTTTAAGAGAATTTACTAATTGGCTTAAAGATTTTGATGAGGATGTTGTTTTAGTATTTGTTGGGGATCATTTCCCATTCTTTACTCCTGATGATGATGTTTATAACAGACTAGGGGTTTCAGATGCTAATTCTGAATTAATCTATACTCAAAAATATATTATTTGGAACAATTATAATTCAAGCATTTTAGATAAAGATGATAAAACTATTTCAGCTTTTTATATTCCTTATGTAGTAACTGATATGATTGGCAGTGAAGATACAAAGTTTACTAGTACTATGAAAAGTATTATGAATGACTATCCACTTTACTCTCCAAGTGTTCAAAGTTCTAATGAGAGAAATGCTGAACTTGATTTAATCACTTATGATAGGGTTATCGGTGAAAACTATAGTAATGAAATAGAATCTAATAATAATTAATATATTTTTACATTTAATAATATTATATAATAAAAATAAACTTAGCTGGTAACTTTATAATTACCTGCTAAGTTTATTTGCACTTTAACTAAATATTATATTTCCATTATTATCATAACTTAATTTCTTAATAAAAGTATGTCTATTTGGATCATATAATGGATCTCCTACTATATCTTTATAATTTCTAGCATGATATACCAACATATCTGTTTTTCCATCCTCTGAAACAGTAAAACAACTATGACCTGGTCCGTATATTTCCTTTTCTTCATCAGTCTTAAAAACTGGTGTTTCTGATTTATGCCAAGAATCTTTATTTAATAAATCACTATTTTCATCAGCTATTAGAACTCCCATACAATAATTAAAATCAGTTGCACTTGCTGAATATGAAATGAATATCTTACCATTTCTATTTATAACAGCAGGCCCTTCATTAACAAGGAAGCCTATCTTTTCCCAATCATACTCTGGCTCTGTAATCATTACTTGTTTTCCTTCAATTGTCCAAGGATTACTCATTTTTGCAATATATAAATTTGAATTTCCACATATATTAGGATCTTTTTGAGCCCAAACTAAGTATCTAATTCCTTTATGTTCAAAAGTAGTAGCATCTAATGCAAATGACTCCCAATTAGTTTTTAATTGCCCTTTTTCTACCCACGATCCTTCTAATGGATTTTCACTTTCATTTTCTAAAACAAATATCCTATGATCAAATAATCCTTCTTTAGTTTCAGTCGTTCTAGCAGCTGCAAAATATACATACCATTTTCCATCGATATAATGAATTTCTGGTGCCCATATATTTGCACTTAACATTCCTTCTTTATGCTTTCTCCACACAGTTACTGCTTCCGATTCTGCTAATCCATTTATAGTTTTTGATCTTCTTATTTCAATTCTATCATATTCTGGAACAGATGCTGTAAAATAATAATATCCATCTGTATGTTTATATATCCATGGATCTGCCCTTTGTAATATAATAGGTTTTACGATTTCTTTAACTGCCATAATGACCTCCATTTCTAATACCACTCTTTTTACTCTTTAATTTTGTCGTATTCCAATTTCATTACAATATCTTGTGGATAATCTCCAAAACTCTTACCAAAAATACTTATCCCCCCGATATTTTTTGCTTCTTCCTTTATACCAATTTTTACACTTATATAATCATTATCTTCTAATTTAAATTCACTAATTTTTTTATCTGATAATTTCATATTATCAATATAAGTACCATCTTTTTTGATTCTCCAGTATTTCAAAAGCCCATATTGATTAATATTATCAGGCCACCATTGTGGATTATTTTTCCCTCTTCTTCCTCCAAAATCTCCTGGGCTAGTCCAAGTCCCTACTTCTATATCATTTACCCATAATGTTATATCTGAAGGCCAATCATTCCTATAAAATGGTGCTTCTGAACACATTTCAATTGAAAGTTCTAACATTGTTATATTAGAATTTTTTATAGATTCATATGGAAATTTATATTCTATATATCCTTTATAAAACCATAACAATTGTGCATTAACTTTTTCAGGATAATAAAAACTGCTTGGCTTATCAAATTTACCTATGCTTCCTTTCTCTCCGACTAATCCACAAGATGGTTTTACAATACAATCACTATAACTTCCTATTGGCATATTTATATATATACTATTTTCTAGTGCCCTACTTTGTTTACTATCTAAGTTAATAATTACATCTCTACATGATTTACTACTAACCTTCATCGAACCTCTAATTCCTGGTTGTAACTCTGTCATTACTAAACCAGCTTCTTCTAATATTTTAATATTCAAAGCTGTTGTAGATACTGGCATATCTAGCTTCTCCGCTATTTCATTTACATTTAAGCACCCATCATCTAATAACTCTAAAATATTAATTCTAGCCTCATTTGCTAATGCTTTAATAACACTAAGCATCTCATTTTTATCACTATAACTTAGTTCAATTTCCTTTAACATTCTGCGACACTCCTTCTTGTAAACACCACTTTTTAATTTTTATTAATATTAATCTGCAAGTAAATTACAAAGCGATTTAAAAAACTACTATAGTACACTAATAATTGCAAATCCAAGATGCTCAGCAAATATATTTACCCTTATTTTTTTCCTAATCTTATTACATTACAAGATGCTTTACCTAATTGAAAAGTAATAATACCCTCACTTAGTTAAATCTATTTCTGAAATCTTAAAATCTTTATTTATTATCATTTTAGCTTTTTTGCTCATAAGGTACCTTACTCTTCCACTTTATCCCTTTACAGCTCCTGCTGTCATACCATCAACAAAGTATTTTTGGAAACATAAGAATATTATTAATACTGGAATTACTGAGAAGAATGATCCTACTATCAATAAATCATAGTTGTTTCCATATGGTGTTAGCAATGTATTTAAACCTATTGGTAAAGTAAATTTTGTATCTGTTTTTAAGACTAATAAAGGCCATAATAAATTATTCCAAGCACCCATAGTATTTAATATTGCCATTGCAGCAAATGCTGGTTTCATAATCGGAATAATAATTCTAAAGAATATACCATATTCTGAAGCACCATCTATTCTACCGGCACTAATTAAATCTTTTGGTATCCCTAATAGATATTGCCTAAAGAAAAATACTGTAGATGCACTAGTTATACCTGGCAATACGATACCCGTATAAGTATCAATAAGACCCATATCAATTATTTGACTATACATAGGCACCATTAATATTTCAAAAGGAACCATCATAACAAATAATACGCAAATAAATAGAAAATTTTTACCCTTAAAATCATACATTGCAAATCCATATCCTACTGCTGCACATACAAATAATGTAACTATTACTGATACTGCTGTTAAAAACAAACTGTTAAAGAACCATGTAAAATATTGATGCTGACCAGTAAATAAGAATATAAAGTTATCTAAGGACATCTTATCAAATTCTAACTTTAAGTTTATTCCATAACGTATTAAATCATTACCTGGCTTAAATGAAGAAATAACTAAAATGTAAAATGGAATAAGTATAATAACTGATAAAATTGCGAATAAGACAAATATCAATACTTGTAATGCTAAACGTTTCTTATTTCTTGTAACTTGTTTCTTTATTGGTTTTTCTATATCTCTTGATACTTCTAAAGTAGACATTGCTTATCCCTCCTCCTTTGAAAATGTTCCATTTAATTTTAATTGAATCATATTAATTGTCATTGCAATAATAAATAGTATAATTCCAACTGCAGATGCATAACCCATTGCATTCTTTTCAATACCTTGTCTATATAAATATCCTACGATTGTAAGACCTATGTTCTTAGGTGAAGAATTTCCTCCCCAAATCATATAACTTTCTGTAAACATTGCTAATCCAGCATAAATAGAAATAGTTAATACATAAACTATTGTTGGCTTTAATTGTGGAACAGTTATATAAAAGAATTTTTGTACTGCGTTTGCACCATCAATATCTGCTGATTCATAAAGTTCATCAGGTATGTTCTTAAGTCCTGATAAGAAATATAACATATTAACACCTGTCCATCTCCAGCATGCTAATAATAATAATGCGAAAAATCCAGTTCCTGCACCTTTTAACCATTTTATAGGATCCATTCCAAAGAAACCTATAATAGAGTTCATTACTGCACCATCTAATTCACTAAATGCTAATCTAAAAATTGTACCAGCAACAACTACAGATGTTAATGCAGGTAAATAAAGAGCTGATTTAAAGAATTCTCTTCCTTTTGCAAATTTACTATTTAAAACTGTAGCTAATAACATTGGAATTGGTATTAATAAAACCAATGTCCAAAGCATGTATTTCATACTATTCATAATAGCTTTAAGAAATACTTTATCACCTAATAATCTACTATAATTATCAAAACCAACCCATTCAGTTATTCCTGGTAAAACTGATTGAAAGCTCATTATTATTGTTCTTGCCATAGGTGATATAAAGAAAACTAAAAATATAATTATAAATGGTAATATAAATACATATGGAGCAACCTTTTTATTATATATAAATCTTTTTACCACTTTGTTACCTCCCTCTATAAATTATGCAAAACCCATCTCCTATGATGGATTTTGCATTTATTAAAAAATATTATTATTGAATTGCGTTATCAACTTCATCCTTAGCATAATCTAAAGCATCTTGTACACTTTCTCCATCTTCGAATATACTATTTAAAGTTGTAGTACAGAATACTTCATTAATTGAAGGGCTATTAGCAACAACTTTGCATAATCCAATTTCATCTCTTATTTCTTTTAAAACATCAAAAGGATTGTTTTGGAAGTATTGAACATATTGGTTATCTGGATTATTAGTAACTTCTTCGTTATCCCAAACAGCAGTGTTAACTGGATCAAAGCCTAGTATTTCCCAAACCTTTATATTACCTTCTTCTGAAAGCTTAGCAAATGCTAAGAATTCTTTAGCTAAATCCTTAGCTTCACATTGGTTAGTAACAACAGTACCAGTACCTCCCCCACCAACTGAGCGGTCTTGACCTTCTTCAAAAACAGGAGCTGGAGCTATAGCAATTTTACCTGATAACTCTGGCATATAGTTAATAAATCTTGACATATACCACATTGGCATAATAGCACAAGCATAATTTCCATTGTTGTATTCACCAAAAGCTTCTTCATTATCAGGTTGTCCACCTGCAATTGTTGCAATAGCATTACTATCTTGAAGATCCTTTAATGTTGTTAGCACCTTTTCCATTTCAGGTGTATCAATTTGTGGATTACCTTTATCATCAGTATAATCACTTCCAAGTTCTGATATCATTAATGATTCAGTCCATATAGAACCTGTATCAGCTGTTCCTAAATATTTTCCAGTAGCATCATAATATTTACTACCTGCTTCTTTAAAGTCATCCCAAGTTTTAATTGTTGTATAATCAATACCTGCAGCTTCTAATAATTCAGTATTATAGAATGCAACTGTTGCTCCAACATGTGTTGGTAAACCATATACTTCTCCATCTGAACTATAAAGATTAAGTCTTGATTCAACTATAGAATCTTTATAAGGTTCAACTACATCTGTTAAAGTTTCTAATTGTGGTACACCTTTTAAGAAATTAGGAAATTGTCCAACTTCAATATCACATAAATCTGGAGCACCCTTTCCTGCTAATAATGAAGATTGTAATTTAGTATGCATATCTCCATAAGGTAAAACTGTTAATTTTAAATTAATTGTCTTATCTGGATTTTGCTCATTCCACTCTTTAACCATTTCTTGATAAAACTGAGCATGTAATTCAACGAATGTCCACATTTCAAGTTCAGTACCATTTTCATCACCTGCTGTTAATATTTGTACTTCCTCTTCTGAAGACTCATCTGAAGTTTCATCACTATCAGATTCACTTGAAGAGTTCGAACTTCCAGTACCACTATTACCACTTGATCCACATCCAACCATTAACCCCGTAGTTACTGATGTGGCTAGTATTAATCCCATTAATCTCTTAAACGTTTTCATCTTAACCATAATATCCCTCCATAAATACATAATATATATTACAAAAGCTATTGCTTATGTAGACATTTAATAAATTTCCACCCTTTTTTCCTTACATACTTTTATCCAATTATTTTATTTTCATTTTCTTGAATTAGTACAATATTATTGTAACTAATAGCACCTAATATTGTCAATACATTTCCAGTTTTTTTTTCCAAAACATTAAAAATACTTTCTGCATTTTATTGACAATTAATTAAAAATCTAAATATTGTACTTACAATAATATTTATAATTATTTTTTTAAATAAAAATAATCCATATTATACTTACATTTCAATATTGGATTTAAATAATATCAGCCTTCATCCAAACAATCATTTCACCTTTTTTCCTATTACCCCAATAACAATATGGTATTGCCTTTAATTTAATATCATTTAAAACAGGTCTTTTATTTAAATACAATTTTTCTCTACTTGAATTTTTGTCATCTACTTTTTTTCCATTAACATATAATAAAGTTGTTCCCCCTAATAAATTTTCATCATATATTTCACTAATTTCCTCCGCGGTATTAACCATAATTCCTGAAAGATTACTTCCATTATCAACTTCCTCTAAACAATATACTAATGGACCTTTTGTTATTGCTACTTTTGCAAAATCAGCTCTTAATAATGGATTTGAATACATAAATCTTGCCGGTGAATCAAATTTAACTTTTATAATATCATCATTAAAACTTCCATTAATAACTGCAAATCCTTTATTTACTTCAAATAAGCAACTTTTACCATTTATAGTTATATTAAAATTCTCTGCATAATCAGGTATTCTAATTGCAATTGAAGCCTTATTATCATTGTTAGATGATACCTTTAAATTTATATTATTGTCATTTGGGAAGTCTGTAACAAGTTCAACATAAATATTCTTTTCTTCCAATTCTACTACTGATGTATTTGAAACAAATAAATTAATATATAAAGTGTCTTTAGCCTTCATATAAATATATTGTCCTAATGAAGCTAATGTTCTTGCTATATTAGGGGGGCAACATGCTACACCAAACCATTTTTGCCTTACTGGTTTTACATGTTCTTTACTTGTACGTGATAAACAAGAGTCTGGCCATACCTCTAACGGATTTACATAAAAGAAACTCTTTCCATCCATAGAAATTCCAGAAATCACCGTATTATATAATGCTCTTTCTACTACATCTATATATTTTGCTTTTCTTGTTATCTTAGCCATTCTTAATCCAAATAAAGCTAACCCTATAGATGCACATGTTTCTGAATAATTACTATCATTAGGTAAATCATAATCAGTTGTAAATCTTTCTAATAATCCTGATGATCCTATACTTCCTGTTATATACATTCTTTTATCAACTATATTCTTCCATAATATTTCACAAGCTTTAAATAATTCGCTATCATTATATTCACATGCCAAATCCGCCATAGCACAATACATATAAACAGCTCTTACAGCATGTCCCTCTGCTGTTTTCTGTTCTCTTACTGGTAAATGTGATTGTGAATATAATGGACTATACCCATCAAATTCCGGAAAAATCCTTTTAAATTTTTCACTCTTTTGTTCTTCTAGGAAGTAATTAGGAGATTTCCCTCTTTCATCTATAAAATATTTTGCCATATCTATATACTTTTTTTCATTTGTAATTTCATATAACTTAACTAATGCTAATTCTATCTCCTGATGTCCAGGATATCCATGATTTTTTCCTGCTTCTTTTCCAAAAGTATCACAAATCAAATCAGCAAATTTAATCATAATATTCAAAAATTTATCTTTTCCTGTAGCATTATAATATGCTATAGCAGCCTCTAATAAATGTCCTGCTGTATATAACTCATGTCCCTCCATTAAATTTGTCCATCTTAATTCTGGCTCCTTTATAGTGAAATAAGTATTCAAATATCCATCTTCGCATTGAGCTCTTCCTATTAAATCTATTACCTCATCTGCAGTAGCTTCTAAGTTTTTATCTTTATCTGTTGCTAAAGTATACGCTACTGCTTCCAACCATTTTGCTACATCTGTATCTTGAAAAACTGCTCCACCAAATTCACCACTACTTTCTCCTGCTGCAATTTTAAAATTCTTCAAGCAATGACTTGGTTCAGCGCCCTTAACATTATCATTTAATATATTCCACTGATAAGGAATTATTACATCCTTGACTAACTTAGTATATTTAGTCCAAAAGGCATCATTAATTTTTATTTTTTGCAGATTAACTGATTTCAACTTTTTATTATTCTCTAATCCCATTTTGACTCCTCCCTATTGTTTACTAAAACGTTTAATTACTTTCTAATATATTTATACCATATTTTTACTTATTTTAAAATTCATCCCTAATCTCTTTTTCATAATTATCCCAATATATCTCTTTTCTTCTCTTATTATCTCTAAATAATAATATAAACTAATTTAATTTGTTCTTAATATTTATACTTAAACGTTTAATAAAAAAATAGGTATATCATAGCTTTTCTATGTTATACCTATAAGTACTATATTTTTCTTAAGGAATTTCCCTCTATAAATTTACATTTTATTTTGTATATTTTATTTGTAATCTTTTTATTATTCTCTACCAAGGATTTAATTAATACTTGCGCTGATTTTCTTCCTATTTCATACAATGGTAATGCCATAGTTGCTAATTTAGGGTTATACGCTTGACTTACTTCCCTATTGTCAAAACCTATAATAGAAATATTTTTACCAATTAATATACTTTTATTATTTAAGTAGTCATATACTCCTCCTGCCATAACATCATTCATTGAAAAAATTGCTGTAATACCTTGTTCAACTAACCTTTCAGCTGCTTCATATCCTGATTCCCTTTCCCAATCCCCATAATATAAAAAACTAGGATTAAAAAGTATATTGTTATCATATAAAGCTCTTTGATATCCTCTTAATCTTTCTTGAGTATGTATACTTTGTTGTAATCCACATATTACTCCAATTTTTTCATTTTCATTTTGAATAAGTCTACATGTAGCATCATATGCTGCTTCCTCATCATCAAAAATTATCGAAGAAAATTTATCTGATTTTACAAAACTATATGCTATTGTAATAGGTATTGGAAATTTTTCAGGAATACACTTAAGTTCCCTACAATGACATGCAATATATATAATTCCCTCTACTTGCTTAGATATCATTAATTTAAATTCTTCATTAACTCTTTTATAATATTTATCAGAGTTATAAAAATTTTTATCATATTTTTTATATAATCTTAGATTTCCAAGCACCAATTGATAACCTTGTTCATCACAATACTCATTAATTCCATCTACTATATTAGCAGTATTAAATACTGTTAAGTCTTCTGTAATTACTCCAATAGTTTTAGTATTTTTTTGCTTCAAATTTTGCGCAATTACATTTGGTGTATAATCTAATTTTTTTATTACATCCATTACCCTTTTTCTGGTCTCATCACTTGCCCCTGGCTTCCCATGTATGATGTTAGATACTGTTGCAATTGATACACCACTTTCTCTTGCAATTTCTTTTATTGTTGCCATTCTCATTCACCTTTATTAAACGTTTTATTTAAAATTATAGCAAATTTTAACTTTTATATCAATTATATACTATTTATTTCAAAAAAACTTAACATAAACAAAAAGTATCTAAGCTGCTATAAAAAGCTTAGATACTTTTTTAAATATAAATTTATAACATTAATTTTTTCTTTGATTTTGCTATTACCTTTTCAACTATAGGATCAAACAATTCAGCAATTTCTTCCTCTTCTTCAATTAATTCTAATGATCCATAATTAGTTATTGCCCTATGCATAGGTAACTCTCCTAAAAGTTCTACATTCATATCCTTTAAGAACTTTTCTGTATTTTCACCATTAAACAATTTTATTGTTTTATCACAATCTGGACATTTAATATAGCTCATATTTTCTATTACTCCAAATACATCAATATTCATTTTTCTAGCCATATTTATTGATTTAGAAACAATCATAGAAATCATATCTTGAGGAATAGAAACCATTACTACCCCTTTAATAGGAATAGACTGCATTACTGTCAGAGGAACATCCCCTGTTCCTGGTGGCATATCTATTATTAAGTAATCTAATTCTCCCCAATATACTCCAGTCCAAAATTGATTTACTACACTTACTATTGCAGGACCTCTCCAAATTACAGCTTCGTCTTCCTTTTCCACAACAAGATTTAAAGACATAACTTTAATTCCTTCACTACTTTCTACAGGGAAAATTAATTTTTCAGTCCCCATTGCTCTTTGTTCTTCTATATGAAGTAATCTTGGGATACTAGGACCCGTAATATCTGCATCTAAAATTCCTACAGAATATCCCCTTTGAACAAGCTGTCTTGCTAACATTACAGACATAGTAGATTTTCCTACTCCACCTTTTCCACTCATTACAGCTATAATGTTTTTTATTTTATTTGATGGATTATTTTGAATACCACATTTTTCTTCCTCTTTTCCACATTCGCCATTACTTGGGCATGAATTACAATTTGACATTTATTTCACCTCTTTATTTGGTATTATTTATCCTAAGTTTATTCCTCTTATGTTTCTTTGTCAAATCAGATAACACTTAATAAACATAATTTCCTATATATCAATTTAATATCCTTCATCATCATAATAATGATGTTGATAGTAATCATACTTTTCATCATAATAATCATAATCGTAATAATTATTGTAGTAATCATAATCATCAAAATAAAAATCTATTTTATTCTCATATTCATTATTATCTTTATTTATCAAATCATTTTTTTTACTATAATCATTTGTATTATAATCATGATTAAAATACTTTTGATAATATGTTTTTGGTGCACCATATGAATCAGGTACTTTAATCTGAATCATACTTTCATTTCCTTTAGCAAGATATAATTCTATTAATAATACTATAAAAATTCCATTTATAAATATTTTTTTCATATATACTCCTTTATTTATATAAAAATATTCTAAATAATAAGTTTTTGCATGTTTTATATTTAATTCTTAATTTAAATTTAATCATAATTAAACTTTGATAAATCTTATTAAGATTAATGTAAATTATAGTAAAAATATATATTTTTTCGTATTTTTTTACTATTTTTATTTCATTTATACAATTATATACATTTATTGTTGAAGATGCTAAAATTAATTATAGGAGGTTTTCAATATAATTTTATAATTAATAGGTGGGATAAATATATTATGAATTCATTAACATTAACCAAAAAATACAATATTTACTTAAAATATTTCTTAATTTTTCTTTTTAGTATTTTAGCAATTATAAGTGAATTACTACTTCAAAACATTAACTTTGCATTTCCAATAACACTAAGCAGTATTTCACTGTTTATAATAATTGGACTTGCTAATGGAAAGAGTAGTTTTTTCATTATATTGTTAATAAATATTATTTTCTTTTTTACAAACGATTTCAACATATTGTCAACAATTGAATTTTTACAAGTATATTTTATGTGGTTTTTATATCAAAAAAACAAAAAAATATTTTAATGAATGCTTTATTATTTATATTAATAATATCACTTCCTTTAATGTTGATTAACTTATACTTTACAAACAGTTCACTTGATATCAATACAGTATTTTTTTTCTTAATAATATTTTTAAATAAAATTTTCAATGCATTAGTTGCAGATTTATTTTTGCAATATATTTCATTAAGAAAAATAGTACCATTACCTACTAAACACGAAAAAAAGCTAACTTTATCAAATTTGTTAACGTATACTCTAATAGCTAGTGTTATAATCCCTGTTATAGTCTTTGTGATAATTGCAGTTATTAATACAGAAAAAGAAGTTAATTTAAAAGTAACAGAAGATTTACATCTTGCTTCTGATTATGTTAATGATAAAATTGAAAATTGGACAATAGAAGAAAACAGCAATTTAAAGCTAAATAATCCTATTCACGTATCCAAATTATTAGATATTTTAAACGTATATGTTTCTACCTCCGACTCCACTATAAGTTTCTATTTAGTAGACTTTAATAATAAAATAATTAGTAATTTACCTAATAATGATTATTCATCATTAGGATTAAACTGGATAAAAGATGGATCAATTGATGAGTTTTCACCTGGCTTCTATACATGGTGGTCTCCTATTGACACTTCTTACTTAATCAAAAATTATTCTAAAGATTGTAACTATGTGTATGTAACCTCAATAGATAATTCAAAAATTTTAATTAGTATTCCATCATCTCAATACACTAGTACTATAATTTCAGGATACTTAGAATCATTAAAAATATTAATTCCTCTTGCATTAATACTATTCCTAGTTATTTCATTATTAAAAAATATTATTTTAAAATCAATTTCTAAAGTAATTATATTAAGTAGTGGTTTGCCTGAAAAACTTAAAAGTAAAGAAACAATAGTCTTTGAAAATAGTAATATACTTGAAATAGATTCTCTTATTTATAATTTTCAATCTATGGTAGATAACTTAAGTAACATGATTTTAGAAGCTGAAATAACAAATAAAAAACTAGAGGAATCAAGAAAATTACTATTTAAACAGGCAAATTATGATTATTTGACTGAATTACCAAACAGACAATATTTTATTGAACATGCCAAAAATACAATAAACGAATTTTCCAATAACAACTTATATAATGGAAAGAATGGAATAGCTATATTATTCCTTGATTTAGATAAATTTAAAGTTGTAAATGATACATTAGGTCATTCAGCTGGAGATAAACTTCTTCAAATAATTGCAAAAAAAATGAAGGAAATACTTAATTCTTATGATAGTAATTCAGCTTGCGTAGCACGTTTAGGTGGCGATGAATTTGTCATTCAATTGATTTATAATGACAAATATGAAATCGAAGAGTTATCAACTAAAATTATTGAAACGATAAAACAACCAATTAATTTAGATAGTTCTACAATTACTGTTGGTGTAAGTATAGGAGTTGGATTATATCCTGAATATGGAAATGATATTGAAAGCATTTTTATAAAATCAGATACATCGATGTATAAAGCTAAAGCTTCAGGCGGAAATGAAGTTTATATTTAGTATTTCTATATTTTAAGGAGAAAAAACATGATAAAACGACTAACACTTATAATTTTTTTAATATTTTCTTTATCATTTATTGGTTGTAGCTTTAATGATAAAAATACTACTGCTGATGAACTTATTTCACCATCGTTAAGCGCTGAAATTCCATCAGCAGATGAAAATAAAAATGCTACAGAATTTACATTAAATGTTTTATGTCATTCATATGATCATGATAAAATTAAGGACATATTTAATTCATTATATCCTAAAGCTACTATTAATATTACAGGAATGGATACTATGGATGCCAATGCAATAATTAATGCAGTTGCCGCTAATTCCGAAAACTCTCCCGATCTTATTATTTATTCATTAGATTATATAGGGGAATTTAATGCAATTAATGCTTTTGAAAACCTATTAAACGACTCATATTCTTTTGATAATATAAAAAATATTTTTCCTGAATCAGATATAAATTCTTGCATGTCAATGGATAAAAGTAAACTTATTGCCCTTCCATTTACACAAGCTTCTACAGTAACTTATTATAGGGCTGATATTTTGGAAGAACTCGGAATACCAAGTGAGCCTGAAGAATTAGCTCTAGCCATGGAAACTGCAGAAGGTTGGTTAGAAATTGCTAAGAAACTTAAAGAAAAAAATATTTATGCTCTTCAATGGAAAGATGCTTTTGTAAAGCTAACATTAAATTCTCAAGGAATCTTTGATGATAATATGAATTTAAACATTGAAAATGATAAAATGAGAGACGCTCTTTTAATTGCAAATGAAGCTTATAATTTAGGATTAATATCAAGATTAGATTTATGGACTGATGAAGGAAGAAATGCTGTACGCAATGGTGAAATAGCTATGATTCATTTAAATAAATGGGGAGAAGATTATTTAAAAGAAACTACACCAGACACTATTGGTAAATGGCGTGTTACTAGATTACCTCTTGGTTTATATAGTTCTGAAAATACAAATGCAATATCTATCGTTGCTACAAGTAAATATAAAACTCAAGCATGGAAATTAGCTAGAGCTCTTATACTTGATGAAAATAACTATTATAAATCAATTACATATGATAAAAGTGAATTTTTAGGAAATCAAGCTGCAAATCTTTTATATAGAGATATTTCTAACAATCTTCCTTTAATTAATAAAACAATGTTAGACGATACAGTATCTTCCATACTATTAGAAGCAGTAAATAATCATACAGACAAGACTCTTGATATTGATAATTTTCTTTCCTCTATAAAAGTAAAAATTACTAATCAAATAGGTACTGAACAAGATATCTTATATAATTATATCAATAATTAAGAATGTGACTACATCGGATGATGTAGTCACATTCTTAATTTATATATAATCTATTTTTAAATATTATATATAAACCCATGATAACAATAAAATTTGTTATTATTGGTTTTATAACTTTATTTAAAATGATTTACCCCTTCTACTATTATTTATATAATTTATTCCTCTCATTTTAAATCTTTCATATTCATTTATATTATAAAAATGGTTTAAATCTGATACTAAAAATAATCCACTCATTATTAAATATTTTAAATCATTTAAATTATTTTTTTCTTCATCATTTGCAGCAACAATCTCATCACTTTCAAACTTCAAATCTTCATAATTCTTTAATGCTATTTTTAAATTCATTTTCATCTGTTCTTCAGTAAAATTTTTAAAATCCTCTTTTATAGCTTTCTCAATAAAAGCTATAAATTCAGTATTTATCTTTGCAAATTTTTCGTATGTACTAATCAAACTCATATCTTACCTCTTTCATTTTTAATTATTATTGGTTTTATTATATATTAATAATTAAAATTTTAAAACTTAAAAAAGATACTGTTATTTAAATTAATAACAATATCTTTTTATGTAAATCTAACTTTCTATTTCAAATTAATTTGTCCCTTATTCTTAAATTTTATTAATGTATACACCTCATCAAAAGTTAATAATATTATTAATAAAATTGCTAATATAGGCCATATAGGTTTTACTATACTATATATTCTTATTATTAAAAAAGGTTGTAAAAACTCTATAGTCAAAATACTAATAATAGTCCATGCTATAGAAAATCGTAAGCATATTATTCCCTTGTAATTATATCTTTCATTAAAATAATCCCAATAATCCTTATTAAAATATTTTCTCATTATAATACCCGTTGTGTATTCAACAGTAGTAGGAATAACAATTGATATAAATAATAAAAATATCTTATTAGGAAAAGCATTGTGTAATTGAATAATCCACGCCATAGCAATTGCATACATAGGCTTAAATGGTCCAATCAAAAAACCCTCTTCTTTATAATGTCCAGTAACTGCGTAACTAAAAACATTTTCTAATATCCATCCTAAAAATCCATAAATAAAAAAATTATACAAAAACTCCATATTGCTTCCTCCTTAGTATGTTTTTAGTTTTACTCATCTTTTTTAATTTATTCAAAACTCTGTTTATATTTTTATATAAAAAGAGCTCAAGAATATCTAATATTTAGATATTCTTTAGCTTGTTATTTTTATATTTTCCTACTAAAAAACTTTTTTTCATCACTATCAATAGCCTTAGTTTTTATTTTACTTTTTAAATTTGCTACTATTTTATCTTTTATTTTATATGGTATATCTAAAACTTTTTTTATCCTATCCTCACTTACTTTATTCATAAAATAAATTATTACTTCACATATAACCATAGCCCCTATAATATCTGCTACGAAATGTTGCTTTATAAAAACCGTAGATAAAATTATTAATGACCCTACAATTTGTGTATAATAAAAATTTTTCTTGTTTTTTTCATATTTAGTATATCGCATTATAAAATAGGTTGTTAATGCATGTAAAGATGGAAAGCAATTTACCGACCTATCAGCTGAATAAATAATATTAACTAAATAATTCAACACATTTGAATTTTCAATATTAGGTCTAATAATTTCTGTTGGATAGATATAATAAATACAGTAGCATATTCCCATTCCAATGAAAAATGATAAAAATGTTCTCATGTAATTTACTCGAGATTGTATTAATATAATTATAAATCCTATTACAATATACACATACCAATATACATATGGAATTATGAAAATTGAATTAAATTTCATAACTTTATCAAATATAGTCGCTAGATTATGTCCATTTTTAGTAATTGTACTTGCTATATAATAATTTATATTTATTAATGGTATAACCATAAACCATACTAAATCTAAAGTTCTTATTTGTATTTTATTGTTTACCTTTATTGTATTTAAGTTAATTTCCACCACTCCTCCCTCCAAATACTTAAATTTACATTTTATCTATTTTTATACTACTATTATAATACTATCTTACTCACTACTTTTCTATATAAAACAAAAAAATAACCAATTTCATAATAAATTGGTTATTTTTTATTATTTAAGTTTTAATAAATTTAACTATTTAATAATCTAAACATCTCTGCAACTGATTGCTTTATATTATCTGGAAGATTTTCTAAAGCTTTTTTTCTTTTTTTCTCATCTTGAATTTGTGCTATTCTCATTACTTCTTGTTGTAAACCAGGAGTTCTATTAAACTCTGCAACTAGTTTATTAAACCTATTAGCAAAATTAGGATCTTGTTTCATTTTTCTATCAATTTTCATGATTAATTCATATGGATTCATTTACCTTTAATCTCCTTGAATTCTTTCTAATTTATAATATTCCTTATATTTGTATATGTTCACAATAAAATTTTATCTATTAGTTTATTCTCTGTTTATAGCTTTGCATAAACTAATACTACTATTGGATAAAATACTATAGGAATTCAACATAAGGAGAGTTTATGATATGTATAATACAAATGAAAAATTTAAATTTAATAAGATTTTTAATTTTAACTTAGTCAATAAATCTAAAACAACACATAAATATGGAATTTATTCTTTAAAAAAACTTACGATTTTTCTATCTTCTTTTTTTATTATGATTAATATTTTTTATTATAATTTAAATTGTGAAGTGAATTCAAATCCAACTGAAAAAATTGTTTATTTGACCTTTGATGATGGTCCTAGTAAAAATACAGAACTAATACTTGACATTTTAAAAGATAATGATGTTCATGCAACATTTTTCATTATATCACCTTATATAGAGCCCCATATTAAATTTGTAGAAAGAGCATACAAAGAAGGGAATGCAATTGGCAATCATACCGCTGATCATGAGTTTCAGCACATCTATACCTCAGAAAAAGCATTTTTTAATAACTTTGAAAAGCAACAAAAGTTCATTAAAGAAACAACCGGTAGTGATTGTACAATTTTTAGATTTCCTGGTGGGTCTCATAATACTATTGTAGCTAATTCTAGAGGTAAAGACTTTACTAAAAACATAACTAAAAAGCTTAATGAACAAGGCATAAATGTTTATGACTGGAATGTAGATTCTGGAGATGCAAAAGGAAATAATATACCTGCCGAAACACTTATTCAAAATGTTGCTAAAAACATTAAAGATAAAGAGGGTAACTATAAAAATCCAGCTATTATTTTAATGCATGACTGTATGACAAAAACTACTACAGTAGAAGCTTTACCAGGAATAATTAAGCTACTAAAAAATGAAGGATATACATTCAGAACATTGAAATAATTTAAGATAAAAAAATGTTAAATCCAAACTAATATTTAGTTAAGATTTAACATTTTTACTAAATTAATATTCTATTCCTGCAGCTGCTATATTTTCCTTATCTCTTGATGAACAAGGAGTAACACCATATGTCATTTTGCAATAAGGACAATTATCAACTAATTTTTTCATTGTAAATGTCTTTCCACAACTACATTCTATTTCATGAGGAGTTGCTAAAGGGAAGTCTGCTTTTCCTTTACTTCTAACTAAGTCAACTACTGATTTCCCATCTTTTTTATTCATATTTCCGCATCCACAGCTCATTTATTTTTCCTCCTTAAATATATAGATGTATTATAATCTTAATTATACAAATAACTAATTATTATTTCAGTAACATTTGTTACAATATTTCTTATTAAATAATAATTTTTATTGTATATTTTCATTTAATAATATTTCTACTATCAATATTATTATCTTCTATTTAATCACTTCCTATTACTCCTTTGTTAATTTATCCCTCCAAGCTTTATTTACATAAATAACTTTTGATTTTATGTACACATTGTTTTCTTCTAAGAATATATTATAGTATATTACGATAAACTTAGGAGGATAAATTCATGAGCGGAAGAATAGGAAATTGTATTTTTAAGACTGGGTATAATGAACAAATAGATGCAGTTGTTAAATTACCAAAAGAAACTAGAAGCTGTATATTTGGTACAGTACTTGATGAAAATGGACTACCTGTAGCTGATGCAGTAGTTAAATTACTCCAAGTTAATGATAAGTGTGACTATCCAATTCCATTAACTCATACTTTCACTGACGATAATGGCCAATTCTTATTAGGTCCTTTATGTCCAAATACAACTTATATGTTAAAGATTTTTAAAGATAATACTCAAATTATCCGTAAATGTTTAAAGGTTAGTTGTTTTAAAGGATCTTGTATAAGTGCTGCTACTGCTGGAAGCGACAATGAATCTACTGGTTGCGGATGCTAATTTTAAATTGCAACTCATAATTTTATACAAAAGATAAATAAAAGGGACTGTAAAATAGTCCCTTTTAGTTTATATTTCTTTAAAACGCTAATAATTAACTACTCTATTACGTCCAAATAATTTAGCTAAATATAAAGCTTCATCAGCAAGTTTTATATGCTTATTAAAATATTTATCATCTTTCAAGTAATTATATACTCCTATACTTACAGTAACATTTATTTTTTTAGAATCAACAATAAAGTTATAGTTCTCAATATTTTTTCTGATATTATTTGCTAGTACTGATACATACTCCTTATTGCTACTATTAACTACAATAAGAAATTCTTCTCCTCCATATCTTCCGATATATCCATTGCCTTTAATATCCTTTTTCATAAGGTCACTTATAGTTTTTAGTACATAATCACCTGTAGCATGCCCATAATTATCATTTATACTTTTAAAATAATCAATATCCATAATCATTACAGAACATCCTTTATTATTTTGAATTATAGTTTGTCCTCTTTTAAGTATTTCTTTTCTATTATAAACATCTGTTAACCAATCATGAGTTGCTGAATACTCTATATTTTTAAATAACTTGGCATTTTCAAGTGCAATTGCAATATATGACGCTAGTATTTCTAGCTTTTTAACAGTATTTTTATTATATGAATTTTTCTTATAGCTTTGTACAGTTAATATTCCTAATACTTCATTTTCAACTACTATAGGACAAAATATTGCTGATTTTATGTTTTTAACATTACAATTATCATCTTCAATACCTTTATTTCTACTTGGAACATATTTTCTATATTCATTTTCCATATCATTAATAACTATATTTTCTTTATTTTTATAACACCATGTTCCAAAGTTTTCTTCTTCTAAAGCTGATATGCCACAATTTTTTCTTTTTCCGTTGACAATAAATAAATCATATTTCAATATTTTTTCTTCTTTGCTATATGAGGCTATTCCAAAAACATCTGCCTCCATTAATTCTTTTACTTCTTCATATATTACTTCTAAATTTCTCTCAATTTTTAAATCTGAAGTGAATTTTTTACCTATCCCTGATAGTAAATCTATTTCTTGATATAGCTCTCTATAAATTTTTGCTTCTCTTGTTATTTCCTTATTATGTAGTCTTGCAAGCCAACTACTACTCTTGTTATTAAAAATTTCTTTTTCTATTTCTAAATGTTCTTTTAAAAACTTATACGCATCTTCATATCTTTTTAGTTGTGCATATAATTCATTTAACTCGTAACATATTTCACTTTTATCTAATAATGAGTTTAAACTATTTACCTCATTAAAAGCTTCAATTAACTTTTTCTCTGCTTTATCCAATTCACCAATTCTATTATAATGTTTAGCCCATCGCCTTAATGTTTTTACAATATAAATAATATTTTTAAAACTTTTAGCGCTTTTAATTGCCACTTCAAAATCTATTTCTGCTTCTTTATTTTTCCCAAGTTTTGAATTTGCCTCTGCCCTAATGGAAAGAATCTCACACTCATATATCCAGCATCCTAGCTCTTTAATTAATTCTATTGCAACTTCACAACACTCATATCCCTTATTAATATCACCAGAAATTACTTCTACTTCAGCTAAGGTTATATAATAAACTATTAATTCACTTCCCTGTATTTGTCTATAAACTTCATTTATTTTATTTAATAGTCTTTTAGCCTCATCATATTTTCTATAATCCATATATGCTATTGCTGTATTAATCATTAAATGAATTAATGCTTTTTCATCATTTTCTTTTTCTGCTAAATCTATTCCTGATAATCCACTTTCTATCGCTAGTTCTAAATTTCCTAATCTTGTATAATCCGCTAATAATCCATTATATGAAAATATAAGTCCTTTTACACAATTATTTTTAATAAATATTTCATTAGCATCTAGTCTATACTTGCAAGCATTTGTATAATCACTAATTGTAAAACAATACCACCCAATATACATTAAACACCATCCATAAGCAAGCTCATATTCTTTATTTAGCGCTATTTCCATTACTAAATCAAGAATTTCTTTAGCCTTTTCTGGATTAGATTTTATATATTCAGGAAAAATAGATATAAAGTATTCTATGTGATTTTCATCCTCTTCAAATTTACGTAAATTATATTGTAATTCATTATTCTCCATCACAATACCTTCCTTTCCTAGCGCAGTAGTATATTTTGGGAACAAATTGTAGATTTATTTTACCATATTTTTTTATTTTTTAAAATATATTAATCCTCTTTTTAAATTTACTATTTTTTTAATAAGTTTTTAAATATAATTAAATATTATTTTTCACAATAAAAAAGTTAGTATTTAACGTAACCTAAGATAATTACTAAATACTAACTTTAAATTTCATCTAATTATAAATTGTTATCAGCAGCTATTTTATCAACTATAGATTTTCTTTCTTCTCCAATTGCTGCAATTAATTTAGTTGGCATAAATCCATTTTTATATATTCTATCATCATTAGCCTTTATCATAGCTACAACTGTTGCTTCTAGCTTTTCATATGATAATAAATCATCTTGATATAAATCTACTACATCTTTTAGCTTTGTAGCCAATTCTTTTGGATTTCTATATACTGCTCTCATATATTACTCCTTTTTATTTTATCTTTTTTGTTAAATGTGTTTAAAAAGTAGAATTTTATTTTTATAGCACATATTGTATTATATATTAAGTAAATTAAATTGACTAGCCCCTATAATTCTATTCCAACCCTAGATGGAATACCTTCTTTAAAGGGATGTTTGATACACTTCATTTCTGTTACGTAATTAGATAATTCCACTAGTTCATCTTTGGGATCTCTACCTGTCATTACAACCTCTAATGATTTAGGTTTATTTCTTAAAAATTCTATTACATCATTTAATTCTATAAATTCATTATTTATAGTAGCTATTATTTCATCTAGTATTAATAAATCATACTCTTCTTTATTTATTATGTCCTTAATTTCCTGAAACCTTTTAGTATGTTCTATTTTAGCTTGTAACTTTTCTTCCTCATTCATATTCCAAACAAATTTATTAACTGGTTTTCCTGGGAAAAATGTAATATACTCATCTAACTTCTCTAATGATATTAATTCTCCACTTTTACCACTTTTCAAAAACTGAGTAATGAATACTTTCTTCTTTCTTCCGGCTGCTCTTATAGCTAACCCCATTGCTGCTGTTGTTTTACCTTTGCCATCACCACAGTATATATGTATAAGTCCATTATCCATTATTTCCACCTCTAAAAATATCTTATAATTATTTTAATAATAATACTTTTATATTTTCACGTTGTCAACTTTAACTGTTGTTAAAGTAAAATTGCTATTAATGCTAGTGCTGATATTATTTGAAGTGTTCCTACTCCTAATGCATATAAAGATACAGCTTTTCCTTGTTTAAGCAAATCTCTTACATTTACTCTTAATCCAATTGCAGCTAAAGCAATTATTTCTAAATTGTTACTTATTTCTTTACATATATGAGATATATTATTAGGTATTATTTTCAAAGAAAATAATGCACAAGTTACAAAAAATCCTATTACATACCAAGGAATTCTAACTTTTCCCTTTTTAATATCTGTTGCTTCTTCTTCGATTATTTCTTCATTAGTTTTATTTTTTATATGTCCAAATACAAATACTACAACAACAAGTAATACAACTCTTAATATTTTAAATATCATAGCCATATCCTTTACTTGCTCACCAACCATAGCTCCACTAGCTGCTACTTGTCCAACGGATTGTAAAGTTCCGCCTATTAATGCTCCTGTAGCTAAAGTATCATTTTTAAATAATGCCTTTGATATTAATGGTAAAATAAACATTAAAACAATACCTGTTATATTTACTATAGTTATTGAAATTCCCTTATCTTTATCATCAGCTTCTATTACAGGTGCTGTTGCTGCTATAGCTGATGAACCACATACGGCATTTCCACTAGCCATTAAAAATCTAAAATTTTGACTAAATCCTAATTTTTTTCCTATATAAATAGCACCAACAATAGTTATTGCCATTTGTATTATTATGAAAGCAAATCCACCTATACCAAGCTCTAATAATGTTCCTATACTTAATGTTGCTCCTAATAAAACTATAGAATATGATAATATATCTGTCTCTGAAAATTTATATCCTTTTTGAAATACATCTTGATTTAAAAATAAATTTCCTACAAACATCCCTAAAAATATAGATATAGTACCAGCACCTAATTTAGGGACAAATTTTGCAATAAACATTCCAACTAATGCTACTGCTAATGCAACCAAAAATCCTGGTACTATACCTTTAATATACTCTATAAATTTATTTTCCTTCATATTATCACTCCGAATCTTTTATTATTTAAATCTTTATACTATTAGTATATCCACCTCTTATTCATTAGTAAAATAAATCTTAATCATAATAATCATTACTTTTTTTAATAATTAGTGTATAATAATATTATTACTTTATACTTAATTACATAAGGAGGGCTTTAAAATGATTGAAGAACTTAAAACTTTTATCTCTGTAGTTGATTATAAAAATTTTACTAAAGCAGCAGAATATTTGAACTTATCTCAACCTAGTGTTAGTACTCATATCAAAAATTTAGAAAATATATTTGGAGTTACTTTAATAAACAGATCAATAAAACAAAAAACTATATCTATTACCGAAAGTGGATACACACTTTATAAAAGGGCTAAAGAAATAATAAGTTTATTAGATGTAACATTTATCGATGTTAAAAACTTATCCTCTTCTGTTAAAGGTAGCTTAAAAATAGGCGCTAGTTTAACTATAGGAGAATATATACTCCCTAAATTTTTAGCTATTTTTTCAAAAAAATATCCTGATGTTGATATTGAAGTTATAATCGAAAATACAGCTCTTATTTCTAGTGAATTAAAAAAATTTAAATTAGATATAGGCCTTATAGAAGGAGCTGCTTCATCATCCTTATTTAAACAAGAATATTTTTTACATGATGATATGGTATTAGCGATACCTTACACTGATCCATTAAAATCTACTGAATTTAACATTGAAAATCTTCAGAACAAAGCTTGGATTGCAAGAGAAGATGGCTCTGGAACTCGAGAATATCTAGATTTATTCTTTACAGAAAATAAAATAATTCCTAAAAGTATGATGGTATTAGGAAGTAACCTAGCTGTTAAAGAAGCTGTTAAAAATAACTTAGGGATAACTATAATTTCTAAACATGTTATTGCAGAAGACGAAAATAGAAATGAGATATCTAGTATAAAACTTGATAATCATTTCACTCGTTCCCTTTCATTTATTTATCCTAAAGAATTAACACTTTCAAAAGCTGCTAGTATATTTTTAGATGAGTTAAAAGATTATTCTAGAATTATACAACTTGAAAGTACAAAAAAATAAATGTATTTTTCTATAGGAATTAATATAAATTCTATTAAGATTCTATATTAATTCCTTCTAGTAATACATTTATTTTTTATCAGATTGTCTGACTTACATACATTTTAAAACTAAATTAATGTTTATAATACTTTATATAATTTTATTTTTCTTATTTTATTTATTACAATATAACTTTATAGTATATCTGATAATAATCTTGAAATAGATTCCTTAACCTTAACAATTGTACTTCTTTTATTATACTTTTCTATAGTTAACTCTTCACATTTCATCATATCTTTTTCAAATTCATATTTTTGCTCTTTTGCTATTTTTTCTGAATATATAACTGAAATAACTTCAAAATTCAATTCAAAACTTCTTGTATCCATATTAGCAGTTCCTATTGAACAAATTTTACCATCTATAACTATAGTTTTTGCATGTAAAAACGCATTTCTATCGTAATGATATACTTTTACTCCTTCTTTTATTAATTCACCTGCATAAACTAAATTTGCCCAATATACAAAAGGGTGATCACCTTTGCCTGGTAACATTATTCTTACATCAACACCTGAAGCAGCTGCTAATTTTAAACTATCTGAAATACTATTATCAATTATTAAATATGGAGATTGTATATAAAGATATCTTTTTGCTTTTTGTATCATTTTTAAATATGCTAACTTTATTTCATACCTATCACTTAAATCTGGTCCACTTGATACTATCTGCATTCCTATATTAGATTTTTTTAGCTCATCTTCATTAATTTCTAATACATGATTTAATGTAACTTCTTCTTTCGTAGCATATCTCCAATCTGCTAAAAATCTTAAATTTAAATCCTTAACTGCACTACCTTTAAATTTTATGTGAGTGTCTCTCCAATATCCAAACTTATCATCTTTTCCTAAATATTCATCGCCAACATTAAATCCACCAACAAATCCAATTTTATTATCTATCACAACGATCTTTCTATGGTTTCTAAAGTTCATATTAATATTAATAAGTTTTAGCCATGAAGGGAAAAATTCACCAACCTTACCTCCAACATCAGTTAATTTCTTAAGCACATTTCTATTTAAAGATCTACTTCCAACTGAATCATATAATAATCTAACTTCTACTCCTTCTTTAGCTTTTTCTTCTAATATATTTAATATCTCAGTACCTATATTATCATTCTTAAATATATAAAACTCTATATTTATACTTTGTTTAGCTTTTTTTAAACTTGTCAATAATTCTTCAAAAAACAAAGTTCCATCTGAATACATATAAACATCATTATTACTTCTATAAGGAGAATAATCTGTTGCTTCAAGAGCTCTAATCATATCAATATTTTCTATATCAATATTTTCATCTTTTAAACTTTCTCTTTCTTTAACTTGATTTGTGTAATTTTCAAATATTTTTAGCTCTGCATTTTTAAACCCAAACATATTAGCTTTATTCATTTTTCTACCAATTAGTATAAACACGATAAAACCTATAAATGGTGCCAAATATAAAACCAAAGTCCAAGCTATGATATTGTTAGCTGAACGTTTTTCTTTGAATATCATATATAATATTGTTACCAAATTAATTATATGAATTAAAACAGTTATGACCTTAAACATATCTTCATCTCCTTAATATTATTTTTTCATTAAAGTATCTTATTTATAAAATTACATTATTATTATTTGCATCATTATACATTTATTCTTCAACTTTATTTTAATATAGTTTTCATATATATATATAAAGCTTTATCATTTATATAGATAAAGCCTCTTTCCCTTTATAATACACATATTATAAACCAAATTTATATTTTATAAAATATTTTCCATTAACTTTCTTATAAAAATAAAGTCAATATATATTGCTGTATCAATTAATTAAAATACGTACAATATATATTGACCTACTCTTTAAAATTCTTTTATCTAACTATTAAACTTCTTCCTTGAATTCTCTTTGGTGCAACACTTGCTCTTGCTGAATAACCAATTGCTGCACAACCAACTACTCCAAAATCAGAAGGTATATGACATCTATCAAGTATTTTTCTTACTTGTGGATTATCATAAGTATCTGCTAATTGATTAATCCAACATGTTCCCATGCCCAAAGATGTAGCTGCTAAAAATATATTTTCTAATCCTGCCGCTCCATCAGTATAAAAATATTTATAATCCTTTTTTGCAGTAACTATTACAAGGGTTGGTGCTTTATAATAAAAATTGTAATCTTCATCAAATCCCCTTGAATCTTCTCTTTCTCTAAATACAGCTTTAACTGCTTTATTTAATTCTTGTAATACCTCTTTATTTTGAATTGCAGTATAATAACATCCTTGGCTATTCATTCCACTTGGTCCACATAAAGCACACTCTAAGATTTCATTCAAATCTTCAGTTGATATTTGTGTATCAATATATTCTCTACAACTTCTTCTAGCTTTAATATTTTTTATAACCTCATTCATATCAAAACCCTCCTAAAAAGCACCTTGTTTTTTAAGTTCATATTAATTTATATAAATAAATTTAATTAATATGCTTACCCTCATATTAATTAATATTTTAATATTTTAATATTAATTAAAATAATCTTCTTATTTTTTCTTCATTTGATTTAACCCATTTACATAGTGTTATTGCTTTTATAATCTGCTCTTTTAAAATTTTTTCTGAAGACATAAAATTATT
Source organism: Clostridium sp. RTP31139st1_H3_RTP31139_211217 (assembly GCF_040227035.1). NCBI lineage: Bacteria > Bacillati > Bacillota > Clostridia > Eubacteriales > Clostridiaceae > Clostridium > Clostridium sp. RTP31139st1_H3_RTP31139_211217. Next base: position 165,237 of record NZ_JBCOAB010000002.1, on the reverse strand, counting down.
ACTAATTCCATCTTTATATCTAACAAGAAAATGTATTATCACATCAAGTCTTCTAAGCATAATTAATGATGGTATTACATTTATCTCATCAATTGAAAGTTTTATATATTCCTTATAACCATTAATAAAGCTTCTCATATTTTCTAGTTTTACTTTGTCATCATTTTCATTTGAAATTGCTTCTGACAAACATATTGCTAAATCCATAGCCCTTAAATCCCTAGCTGAAAATTCAAAATCTAAAACTGCTGATATATTGTTATATTCATCCTCTAATACATTAGATGCATTAATATCTCCATGAATAATCTGATGTGGCAAACTTCTTAATTTAGGTATTACCTCTTGAAATTCAATAAAATATCTACTTAATTCCTTTAAATATTCTCTTTCATTTTCAAATTCATTAGATGGATAAATACAAAACTCTATTACTTTATTTAAAGGGCATTTAGGATAAGACTTTTCTAGTTCATAGCATGGTTCATAAATAGGATTAAGCTCAACTTCTATACTACCTAACTCTTTTGTTATTTCACCAACAACTTTACCTAAGCTATAAAATTGTTTAGTAGTATGTAATTTAGGATTAGATCCTTTTATCATTTCAGCTATTGACACTAGCTTTTCATCTATACTAACACTTATAGTATTACCTTTTAAATTTTGTTTTGGCTTTGGAATATTAAATGATAAATTTCTTTTATTAAGCTCCTCTAAGACTAAATGTTCATAGTTCACCTTTTTACTATCCCTGTGACTTTCATATATTCTTAAAATATATTTTTTATCTCCTACGCATAAGAATTTAGTAGTATTATTCATTCCACTACTTTCTTGTTTAACATAATAATTTTCATCCTTAAAATATTGTTTCACAATATAATCTATATATTCTTCTTCCACTTTATTCTCCTCTTGAAATTTTATAAACTATATTTCATAATCCATACACATTCTATTGCAAGTAATACTTCTAACTATTGTAGCAATCTTAACATGTTCTTCATGAACTTGATAATTATTTAATGCCTCAATGCTTTCAAATGTACTATTTAACATTATATCTGCATTACTACCTGCTACTGGATTAGTTATAACCTCTATTCCAATAATTCCTGGAATCTTACCTTTTAAACCTTCTAATCCATTTTTTATTTTTAATTTATCCTCTTCACTACCTTTACCATCTTGAAAATTCCATAAAATAATATGTTTAATCATCTTTTTCCTCCCCTTTTAATTTATTTATATTTTAATTATATCAAAGTAACATCTTATTTAAAATTTTCATTTTCTAATTTCTTTTATATTCATTATTAAAATTTTACTTTTTTATCAAATATAATTATGATGCTAAAAGAATTTATTCATTATAATAAAACTAAATAATATGTTATACTAAATAATAATTAATATTAGTTGCATAATTTAGGAGTTGAAAAAATGAATATAATTATTTCCCCAGCAAAAAAAATGAATATAAACAATGATGATATTATTTATGAATATCACCCTGTCTTTATGGATAAAACTAACATATTACATAATCAATTGAAATCACTTTCATATGATGAACTAAAAAAACTATTAGTTTGTAATGATGATTTAGCTCAATTAAATTTTGAAAGATATAAAAATATGCATTTAAATAAAAATCTATCTCCAGCCTTATTAACTTATGAAGGAATTCAATATAAATATATGTCTCCAGATTCTTTTAGCGAAGATGAATTTAATTATGTAAAATCTCATTTAAAAATACTATCTGGATTTTATGGGGTTCTTAATCCTTTTGATGGAGTTGTACCATATAGATTAGAAATGCAAGCAAAACTTAAAATCGATAATAATAAAAATCTTTATGAGTTTTGGGGCAATAGTTTATATAAAGAAATAACTAAAAATAGTAATGTTATTTTAAATTTAGCTTCAAAAGAATATAGTAAAGCAATCGAAAAATATTTAAGCAAAGATGATATATTTATTACTTGTATATTTGGAGAATTAAAAGATGATAAAATTAAAGTAAAAGCTACAGAGGCTAAAATGGCTAGAGGTCTTATGGTAAGATATCTAGCATCTAATAACATAGAAAATATTGAAGATGTTAAAAACTTTTCTGAACTATCTTTCAAATATTCTGAAGAGCTTTCTACTGATAAAGAATTTGTATTTATAAAATAAAATATAAATTTAATAATTTAAAACCCCATGAAAAATAATAATTTCATGGGATTTTTATTTTTTATATTATATATAAATATATTTGTAATTCCTTAAACTTTAAAGTTTCGTTTTTTTATCTCTAAGCGCCTTTAAGCTAACTCTCACATTTGATTAACTACCTTTTAGTTTTCCAATATATATCGGCCTCTGCTTCTAACTTCTTAAGCCTTGTATAATAATCAGGAAACTCTAAAAGATGTGCATATGCAATTTTACCTGTTAAAATAGGATCATTATTAGTTACATTTGCCTTTGAAAATTTAGTACCATGTTCAAGCTCTACATTTATCCCCATAGTAAACTCATTTAAATCAAATTTTTCTTTTGTAAAATCAATGCCTATCTTTTTTGCTATTTTACATGCTTCTTCAGAAGTAAATGATAATCTGTTCTTTTCCCCTCTTAATTTTACTATATACCATTGAGTATTTTTCATTTCTACCTCATATTTAAAATAATATATAAATTATACTATGAGAAAAAACTAATTAAGACTACTGTAAAAATCTATTACAGTAGTCTTAATTTATTTTTATCAATTTCCATTTATCTTCAATCATAATCTATTCCAATTATCTTGTTATCTATACTAGGTATTTTCCACCTCATACTCTTGAAAAATTCTATTACTTTTGTATAAAATAAATATTTTCACCATCACTCTTAATACTAATATCACCACTACTAGTATAAAAAGTTTTTATTTTATATTTTTCTAATAAAGATACTAGTTTTCTATCAGGATACATAAACTGAGAGCAAGTTATTACTGCATATTTAGGGGATACAGATTCTAAAAAATCTCCTACCTCATTATTATATATTCCATGATGAGCCATCTTTAAAAAAGTATATTCACCAGTATTTTCATTAATAAATTCCCTCATTCTTTCATCTTCAGCATCTGCTGCAAATAAAAATCTATACTTTCCATAATCAATTCCAACAATAATACAATAATCATTTGACTTTTCATACTCATCTTTAATGGCCGGATAAATAGTTATATTAGCACCATTAATATTTTTAACAATTTTGTTATGCAATAAAACAGGTGTCAACTCATTTCTTTTTACTGCTTCAATATAATTCTTATATTGTACAGTATCTTTTTCATAATCAGCTTGAATTAAATTTTTAATTTTAAAATTATCTAAAATAGTAGGCGCTCCACCTATATGATCTTTATCATTATGGGTTAAAATCAAATATTCAATTTCTTCAATACCTTTATAATTTAAATAATCATTTATTACGGTGCTATTTTCATAAAATCCTGTATCTATAACAATAAATTTTCCTTCACATTCAATCAAAATAAAATCTGACTTTCCTGTACTCAATATATCTATTTCAAAAGGTAGCTTAACAGTAACATCTGCATCTACCCACTTTTTACTATCACTTTTTATTTTTAAAAAACCTATTACACTGAATATAATTACTAAAATTATTATTATCAATCTAACCCTAACTTTTTTTAAGACAACATTTTTCATTTATCTCCCTTCTTAACTATAAAAAATACTTTATTTATATTATTATACTCTTATTACATAGTAACTTATACAAATATGAATTATTATTACTAAATTATGTCAAATTAATGCAACTGTCATTAATTTGACATATTAATGCACTATACTAAAGAAAATAACACATAGAAATTAGTGTTATTTATTAGTTAATATCATTCCCTTCAGAAAGATATAGATTAGTTCCCCCTATTTCTAATCTATATCTTTTCTTATATTAACCCTTTAATTCTCTCCTGCAGTTCCTCATATAAATTACTTATATATTTAAAAATATTTTCATTATATCTTTTTCCATAAACAATTAAAGCTTTATATCCAATTCTTACTACAATCTCATTATTTAAATCAACAAACTGTTCAATCTTTTCATCTCCATATTGCATATTTCTAAGATATAGCTTTTGTGTTAATAAAGTTATATGTATTACTAAATCTCTTATAGAATTAGCCCCATTGCTTTTATTTAAATAATCCCGAGTAGAATCCATTAAATATTCATCATATCTTAAAATTTTTCTAACCAATTGTTCTATTCCATCCTTCAATTTATATGGAAATATAAACTTATTAGCTAACAAAACTATAACTACCCCTATAATCACATATAAAATTCTATAAAATAATAATTTATTAATATTTACTGTTAATGATGATACACATATTGATGCCATAGCTGCAAATAATGATATTTTATAATACTCTTTAAATCCATATAATAAATACAAAGATAAAACTAAGATCCCTATTATAACCCACTTAGAATCAAATAAATGTATTATTATTCCTGTAAGTAAGATAGCTATAATATTTCCTTTTACTCTTTCTCTACTCTTCGAAATAGTATCTTCATAATAAGGTTGCATAATAGACATTATAGTGATTATTGCCCAAATCACTTTATAAAAACCTAAGAATTCTGCTATAAAAATTGCAAATGACAATGTAATTGACATTCTCATAGCAAATTTAAACCTAATTGATGAAATCACAAAATATTCTTTAAAAATTACTTTAGGTTTATCTAAATAAGTCCTTTCCCAATTCTTATATATTTTATTAATATCTTTATCATCTAATTTTTCCAAATCTTTAATACATTCTATAATTGATGAAATAGCAAATAATACTTCTTTATATAAATTCATTGAATTTTTATTTTTTTCAATTATAAAAGTATTTTTATAGACTATATCACTTATCTTACATGATTCCTTTGAATAATTAATTATTAAATCAATTAACGACCATAAATCTCCTAGTTCTTCCTTTGAAATATTGTTATTTTTATACTCTTGAAAAACCTTCTTCAAGCATATATTTATATACTCTATATTTAAATATAATTTAAACTGAATAGTTCCAAGGTTAGTAGTTAAATATCCTTTATGCCTTGTTGTATATACTTTATAAACCAAATCCATCATTATTTTTGAGCAATCTTTTGTTAACTTATAATCAAAATTATCTTCTAAAATATTATCTAGCTGAACTTTTAAACTTTTCAAAGCAGAATTAACACTGTTTCCAAAAACAACTTTTGCATTAGCCCTTTTAATATAGGTTCCAATAATTATTATCATTGCACCAAATATAACTGCTAATAATCTATTTGGAAGTTCATAAATAGATATCTTAGAATATTGAGTAAATACATATAACATTATAAAAGGTTTATAAAATGTTGCATCATAAGGTGAGGATACAATATATATTATTAAAAATATTGCTACTAAATCTATTAAAATACCAGTCCAAGGATTTAATGATGAAATAAATGCAACTAAAACAATAAATAAATCTAGCAATAAAATTCGCCCTATTCTACTAAGTGGCTTAACATAAAAATTTTGTCTTCCTATTACTGTTGAGGTTAATGCAATTGGAAATGCTATCATTATATTTTTAACACCAAATAAGACTCCAACACCAGCCATTGTAATTACTGCAACTGTTCCATTTCTTATCATTGATGTAATATTTAAATTATATTTTTTCACAAAATAATCAAGCATTTTCTCACAACCTTTATTTAAAAGAATTAAATTTCCACTATTACTTTGTCCTTATAAATACTTAACTATTCCATACTAAAAATTATTTATAATAAAATAAAGATGTAAAGTCTATATATTTCTATTAGCTTCACATCCTTATTTTTTCTTTAAATTTTCAATTTCACTTTGTAATTCCTTTATTTGCTTGCTTAACTCTGATATGGATTTCTTTAATTCATTTATATCGTTACTTGATTGTACCTTATTTTCTGAACTGCTGGTTGTTTTTTTCTTTTTACTTGAACTTACATTAGCTTGTCCCTCATCACTTGAATTTGAGCAAAATGGATTAGCTGCATTTCTATAAATTGGACTATATATTCTTCCTGGTCCACCTTGAAAATATTGTTGTTGAGCATTAAATGTTATTATTACTTGACCTAAAAGTTGAAGCCAGTTACCTAAAGCATTTTGTACATTAAATGGCATCTTTTGTGCTGCAATATTACCAAACAAAACAGTTATCAAATTAAGTATTTGTGGATTAAAATCTTGAAATCCACCTGGCACATCACTACATGCCTTCCTTTGATCTTCTGTAGCCTCTGCATTTTCATTTCCAAACATGCAATTTTCACATCTACCATTACTTGCTTGTGAAGTGTTACTACTGCTATTTTCATCAGTAGTTTCTGAATCAAAAGAGGCCATATATTCATTAAAAAATTTTATAAACTCATCAAAACTATTATTTCCATTTTGATTCATAATTTTCCCCATAAAAAACTACTTACTATCATAATACTCTTTAATTTTTTATTTGCTACAATCTCAAAATATGATCTTTTAAATCAAATCATAATTCTTTAATAAACTATCTAAGTTATTTTGTAACTTCACTTCATCTTGAATTAACTAAGGATATATACTTTTGAAAATATGATATTTTATGAGTGAAAATGATTTATTAAATAAAATAAAAAAATATCAAATGTACAAAGTAATATTAGGTGTTAAATTTATTTGATTTATAATATAAAAAACAGTAGATAAGTTTAAAAATTTATCTACTGTTTGATAGATTCATATATTATTAACTATATATCAAAATAATTATTTTAATAATCTGAGCCGGCTAAATATCCTGTTGAAAAAGCCATTTGAAGGTTATATCCACCTGTTTCTGCATCTATATCAATAACTTCACCTGCAAAGTAAAGATTTTTAATTACCTTAGATTCCATAGTTGAAGCATTAATTTCTTTTACTTTTACTCCGCCTGATGTTACTTGAGCAGCTTTTATAGTTAAAGTTTCTCTTGCTGTAAGCTTCATTTCCTTCATATACTCAATTATTTTATTTTCATCTTCCTTCTTTAAATCACTTGATTTAATTTCAGTTAACCCTAACATTTCAAATACAACTTTTAAAAAGTTCTGTGGAAGAACACCTTTTAAATTGTTTAATACAGTTTTATTAGGATTACTTCTCATTATTTGTGAAATTTCATCTTTAGATTTATCTTTTAAGAAATCTAAAGATACTTCTACTTCCCTTTCACTTAAAGCCTTAGTTATATATGAAGAAAGTTTTAAAACTGCAGGGCCTGAAATACCAAAGTGTGTAAATAACATATCTCCAAACTTTTCAATTTTTTTCTTTTTAAGTTTTGCAGAAACTACAACATCTTTCATTGCAACCCCTTGTAAACTTTTAACAAAATCCTCTTTTATAACTAGTGGTATTAAAGCCGCGTATATAGGTGTAATTGTATGCCCATACTTTTCTAATATAGAATACATAGTTCCATCAGAACCTGTATTAGGAAAACTCTTTCCTCCTGTTGTTATTATAACTTTATCACCTAATATTCTTTCACCATAAGATGTTACAACACCTTTAATATCTTCATTTTCAACTATTAAGTCACTTACCATTGTATTGTATCTAATTTTAACTTTATTCTTCTCTAAATCATTTTTTAGTAATTCTATAACTTCATCAGCCTTATCACTTTTTGTATATACTTTTTCATCAAGTTCAACTTTATATTCAAGTCCATTGTTACTTAAGTATTCTAAAAGTGAATAATTAGAAAATGTATATAACGCACTATATAAAAACTTTTTATTATTAACTATCTTGTCAAAAAATTCTTCTATATCCCTATTATTAGTTATATTACAGCGACCTCCACCAGTAAGTCTTAATTTCATACCAATTTCTTTATTTCTTTCTATTAATGTAACTTCATTATTTTTTGCTGCACTAAGAGCTGCCATAATTCCTGCAGGCCCTCCCCCAACAACTATAACTTTAGCCAAATTTGTCACCTCACTAAATTTCCTTTGTTTATTTACTCATTATATCATACTTTATAATTGTAGCCATTTATATAATCTATGATATAATTATAAAATCTTAAGAAAGTGTTCATTTGATTTTAAAATATTAATTAGATATAATTTATTAAAATAGGTAATACATACTGCTTTAACTACGTAATTCCATTTAGGTATTTAACTTACCTTACAATAAAATATTTTAATTTAAGAGGAGATAATTATGGGATTAAAGAAGAGGATTTCTACACTACTTATATGTGGAATAATAATTTTAGGAAATATTAGCACAGTTTATGCTGATGGTGCTAATGTTGTGACTTTAGGGACAAACCTATCATCTGAACAAAAACAAATAGTTTTAGATTACTTTGGTGTAAAAGAAAATGAAGTTGTTATATTAGAAGTTAATAACCAAGAAGAAAGAAAATACTTAGAGGGAGTTGCTACTGAAGCTCAACTTGGTACTAGAACCTACTCTTGTGCTTATGTACAACCTACTTCAAAAGGAAATGGCCTTAATGTTAAAACAGTAAATTTAACTTATGTTACTTCTTCAATGATAGCTAGTACTCTTACCACTTGTGGAATTACTGATGCAAATGTAATTGCAATGACTCCAATTTCTGGCGGTGTAAGTGGTACTGGTGCTTTAACTGGAATAATGAAAGCCTTTGAAGATGCAACTGGTGAACCTCTTGATGAAACAAAAAAAGAAATTGCTTCTGAAGAACTAGTTATAACTGGTGACTTAGGTGAAGATATTGGACAAGACAAAGCTACTGGTGTTATAAACGATATTAAAACTGAAATTATTAAAAATAATACTCAAGATACTATACAAATTGCAGATACAATAAATAATGTAACTAATAATTATAATGTTACATTAACTCCTGAACAACAACAACAATTAGAAAACTTAATGGCTAAAGTTTCAGAACAAGATTATGATTATAAAGAAATGAAAGATGCTTTAAATAGTGTTAAAGATGTTGTTAATGAAAAACTTGATGCTATGGGTGAAAAAGTATCAGTAGGTTTTATTGAGTCTATAAAAGAATGGTTTACTGGTTTAGGAGATTGGTTTACTGGATTATTTAATAGTAATGAAAAGGATCTTGGCATATTAGAAACAACTAATGATGATCTTTTAGGTGATAATGTTGTTGTAGATGCAACAGATGACAATGCAATTAAATTACCAAGTTCTGAAGAAACTAAAGGATTTTTCGAAAAAATATGGAACTGGTTTACTAACTTATTTAATAATAATTCAAGTGATATAAATAACGATAATTCTACTAATTCTGTTGATTCACCTGTTATTAGTGGTTCTGAAAATATAGAGTCAAATGACACTATTGATGATACATTAAATCCTATGGATAATAATACTACTCCTGAACAAGATAATTCAAACTCTATAAAAGATACTAATACATCATCTTCTGATATTATACCAAATGATGATAATAGTAATTCTGATTCCGATAATAATACAACTGACACAAACGATAATTAATAAATTTTAACTAAAATTTATTAAAGACTTCTAACCATACGGTTAGAAGTCTCTTTATTTTAATACTTTAACTTTTATTAACTTAATGCAAAAACTGTTATAGTTGCTGCATGAACTCTAACTTTAGGAATATCTCTAGTAAGGTTAGTTAACTTAACAACTGCCATTTCATTATCATCAACGTCTAATAAAATACCTAATGAAATATTATTAGCATAAACTTCATTTGAAACTGATGCTACATGCTTAGTTCCTGGTATTTCATTTCCATTGCCATCAGTAAGAGCAAAGATTATATCACTTCCGTTGCTACCGCAGTTAGTAGCTGAATATGATACTGTATATTTTACAAAATAAGGATGTCCACCTAGTAATATTACTGGTGCAGTATTAGCATCATGTTGAATGTTATTTCCAGCAATTTCATTATTACTAAAAACAACATCTTCAGCATAAGATAATTCTTGAATATCTTGGAATTGTCTATAAATTGTTCCATAGTCCTCAATATTTCCAGACTCTCCTGTTGCTCCTGTTGCTCCTGTTGCTCCAGTTGCTCCTGTTGCTCCTCTTATTCCTTGTGGTCCTGTTGCGCCTGTTGCTCCTGTTGCTCCTCTTAACCCTTGTGGTCCTTGTTCTCCTTGTGCCCCTTGGACACCTTGTGGCCCTTGTTCTCCTTGTATACCTTGTGGTCCTTGTTCTCCTTGTGGTCCTTGCTCACCTTGTATACCTTGTATACCTTGCTCACCTTGTAGTCCTTGTTCCCCTTGTATACCTTGTGGTCCTGTTGCTCCTGTTGCTCCTCTTGCACCTGTTGCTCCTGTTGCTCCAGTTGCTCCTCTTGCTCCTCTTGCTCCTGTTGCTCCTGTTGCTCCTCTTGCTCCTGTTGCTCCTCTTGCTCCTGTTGCTCCTGTTGCTCCTCTTATTCCTTGTGGT